>CALVVM010000067.1 GCA_944363855.1 uncultured Bacilli bacterium | reverse complement strand
TGCAATAATTTATAATATTTAGTCTCAAATTAAAAGACTTATTTCCGTTTTTATACAATTTAACTGAAATAAGTCTAATAAATCAAACAAATTTTTATAAAACGGAATTTAGTCTAAAAATTTGCGAAAAAAGTTATAAAATTTATAACTTTTCTATACTATTAACAACCATTTGATATTTATCAAATCTTTTTTCAACTTTACCTTTTACTAGTATTATACTTCCTTGTTTTATATCTTTATATTTTTCATAAGTTTTAGGAAATAAAACTATATCTACTGTAGATAATTCATCACTGCCACTTATAAAGCACATCTTATCTCCTTTAGAAGTATTTACTTCTTTTACTTTATCTACATATACAATTATATTTATATTTTTATCAAAATAAGAATCTATTTCATTTAAATTAATTATATTAGAGTGTTTTAATTTTAATTCTGTTATTGGATTATTAGTTAAATAAAGTCCAAATACATTAAGTTCTTGTTCCATCAATTCTTTATTTGTATATTCTTCATAAGTTATTATCTCTGGAGGTAGAGCAAACTCTCTATCTAAATCTTTAATTAATTCTCCATAATTTATAATTGCATCTAAATTAGTTATAAGTGTATTTTTATTATATCCAAAACTATCAAATACACCTGCATATATAAGTGATTCTAAAGTTTTTCTAGTAACACTTTTACCATAACATCTTTTTATAAAATCAAATATATCACTATAATTACCATTTTCTCTTTCTTTTATTATAAGTTCAGAACCCATTGCACCTACATTCCTTATATTAGAAAGTGGATATCTTATACCGTTATCTTCTATTTTATATTTTCTTTCACTTAAGTTTATATCTGGCTTAAGTATTTCTATATTATTCTTTTTAGCTTCATATATATATTGTTTTGTTTTTTTATCATCATTTATTTCCATAGAAAGTAAATACGTAATAAAATTTTGGGGGAAATGTGCTTTTAAATAAGCCATTTTATAAGCAACAATTGAATAACCTATTGAATGTGATTTATTAAATCCGTATTCTGCAAACTTAAGCATAAGTTCATATACTTTATCTACTAACTTTAAATCATATCCCTTTTTTATAGCACGACTAGTAAACTTTTCTTTTTCTTTGAGTAATATATCTTTTTTCTTTTTACTCATTGCTTTTCTAAGTATATCTGCTTCACCTAAAGTATAATCTGCCATAGTTTGTGCGATTTGCATTATTTGTTCTTGATATATCATTATTCCATAAGTAGGTTTTAATATACTTTCTAAAGATGCATCTATGTAATCTATTTTTTCTCTTCCATTTTTTCTATTTATATAAGTTGGAATATTTTGCATAGGTCCAGGTCTAAATAAAGCAATAGCAGCAAATATATCATCCATACTAGTTATTTTAAGTTTTCTTAAAAAATTAATCATGCCATCCGATTCAAATTGAAATATGCCTATTGTATCTGCTCTATTAAATATATTAAGTGCTTTAAAATCATTTAAAGGTATTTCATCAAACTTAATATTTAAATTATAATCACTATTTATACTATCTATTATATTGTGGATAGTTGTTAAATACTTGATTGCAAGGAAATCCATTTTTAAAAGGCCTAATTCTTCTAAATAAGTCATGTCATATCCACTTACATAAAATTCATGACTTTTATCTAAAGGTATTATTTCATCTAAATCTACATTAGACATAATAACTCCAGCAGCATGAATTGATGCATGTCTTTTTAACCCTTCAAACTTAATTGCTATTTTATAACATTCTTTTAATTCTTCTTTTCTGTCTAATAATTCTTTTATTTTTTTATTATCATTATAGTTTTCTTTTAAACTTTTTCTAGAATCAATTAATTTACATAAAGTATCAACTAGTCCTAATTCTATATCCAAACTCTTACCAACATCTCTTATAGCTTGTTTAGCACCTAGCGTCCCAAAAGTTATAATAGGTACAACTTTTTTACTTCCATATTTTTCTATACAATAGTTAATTACATCTTCACGTTTTTCATGTTCAAAATCTATATCAATATCTGGCATACTTATTCTTTCTGGATTTAAAAATCTTTCAAAAAGTAAGTTATATTTTATAGGATCTACATCTGTAATCATTAAGCAATATGATACTAAAGAACCTACTGCGCTTCCTCTACCAGTTCCTACTATTATATTATTTTCTTTCGCATATTTAACATAATCTGAAACTATTAAAAAATAATCACAGAAACCCATTTTATTTATTATATCTAATTCATATTTAAGTCTTTCTTTATATATTTGCTTTACTGTATTTCCGAAATGATGTCTCAATCCTTCTATACATTTTTTCTTTAGATATGAATAACTATCAATACCATCTTCATTAACAAATTTAGGCATTAACTTTTGATTAAAAGGTATTACTACATTGCACAACTCAGTTATTAAATGATTATTATTTATACTTTGTTTATATTTATTTTCAAACTCTTCCTCAGTTAAAATATAATTATTTAAATTGGTGTTGGCTACTAAATCTATAGTTACACCAGTTCTTACTGCATCCATATATTTTATATATTTATTATCTTCTTTTGTTAAATATAATGTTTCATTCATATAAACTGTATTATCACAATCTATATTATTTAATTCTTCTATTGTTTTATAACCTATAAAAATATTTTTATAAAAACTTTTTATATCATTGTATATATTTAAACTTTCATAAGGAGTTATACACACTAAATACTTAGAATATTTTTCTAAATCTTTTATTTCTACCTTTTTTTCTGATTGTAGTGTGCATAATTTTATTAAGTTCTTATATCCATCATAATTTTCAGCATAAAGTACCATTTTTTTATTATTATACTCTACTTCTAAACCAATAATTGGCTTAATATCATTAGTTATACACAATTTATAGAAGTCCATAGCTCCATACATATTGTTGTCTGTTATCGTAAGGGATTTAATGTTTTTTTGTTTAGCAAACATAATAAGTTCACTAACTTTAATTAGTGATGTTTGTAAACTATTATCTGTTTTTATATAAAGTGGTGTATACATATTATCCCTCCTACATATATTTTACTATAAATCACTTTTATTTTAAACAAATTTTTATAAAATATTTGACTTATTTTTAAAAATATGATAAACTTTATTGGCATAGGGAAAAAAACTTTGAATGGAGGAATAATATGGCAGTTAAAGCTACAAACAAAAAACCATTATCTGGAAATAGAAGATCACATTCTTGTAGAGCTACTAAACATATGCAAAAAGTTAACTTACAATTAGTTACTTTGGCAGATGGTTCTAAAGTTAGAATGAGTGCAAGAGAAAAAAGAACTTTAAATAAATCTGAAAAATAAAAAACAACTTTCAATGTAAGTTGTTTCAGACTGTTGACAAAAGAAATTTTGTAAATAGTCTTTTTATTTTTAAAAAAATGATATATAATTAATATGCGAGATGAAGACTTATTCTAACCAAATAGTCATTGCTGAATCTCGCTTTTTT
>CALVVM010000066.1 GCA_944363855.1 uncultured Bacilli bacterium | reverse complement strand
ATTATACTATCTTTCTTATAATTTTGTTTTGTCATTGCCATACTTATCACTTACTTTCTTATTGTTTTACCTATATTTATTATACCATTTTTACAATAAAAAAGTAAGGTTATGTAAGCTTATAATTTGGTAAAACAATAAGCAACCTTACAAGTTAATTATATAATATTTTTTTTAAAAATCATAACCACGCATAAAATACGTGGTTTGTGATAGCCCTATAAGGGCATATTACCTAGCTAGCCATTTTAAAACGGCTGGCTTTCATTTTATTCAAGCCTCAATGCTCTTTTTTACTAGCTACCCTTTAAAAGGGTTTTTATATTCTTTCTTTGTCATTTTATCTTCTAACTGATCTTCTTTTTCTTGATCTTGAATATATTTTTTTATAGTTGCTTCATTTAATCCAACAGTACTTACATAGTATCCTGTTGCCCAAAAATTTCTATTTCCTAATTTGTATTTCAAGTTTGCATGTCTTTCAAATAGCATCATTGTACTTTTTCCTTTTAAATATCCCATGAAATTTGATACACTCATTTTCGGTGGTATCATCAACAACAAATGCACATGATCTGCCATAAATTGTCCTTCTATTATTTTTATTTTTGCAAAACAGGAATCATTTTACCACTATATATAATTTATGTCAAGAAAAAAGGATAATTATGTTAATCCTTTTTTAAAATGTCACCATATCATTAATAGAAATGTCACCAGTATTAATATATAATATCTCTTTTGAGAGGAGATATTTTAATATGCATAATAAAGAATATGCATTAAAACTTATTCAAGATAAAATAAATGGTTTAAATAATTATTCTTATTCTCAAATTAGTTCTCTTACTGGATTTACTAAAAGACATTTAATTAGATTATCACAAGAACTAAATAAAAAGGATATTGATTCTATTTTAGTTCATGGTTTAACTAATAAACCTTCTAATAATTCACCTTCACCCAAAGAAATTGAATTTATTAAGAACTTTAAGAATAAATATCCAGTTATTAGTATATCACAGTTTCAAGATATTTATCATGAAGATGTTATTTGGAATCTAGAAATGAAAAATGTAGTTAAAGAAAATAATCTTAAAGTTAGAAGTTATTCCTTTTACGAATCTTTATATGAAAAATTTCATTGGATTAAACCTATCAAACATAAATGTTTTAATAAAGAATATGAAACTCATCCATTAAGAGAACCATCTCCTCAAAGAGGAATACTTATTATGATTGATGGTACTCCACATGATTGGTTTCAAAATGGAAAAAAATCTTCACTACATTTAGCTATTGATGATGCTACTGGTGAAGCATTATGTGGTTGGTTTATGCCTACTGAATGTTTAGAAGGATATGTTCATATGCTTAAAATATTAGTTACTAAATATGGTATCCCAGAAAACTTATATTCAGATAGGCATACTATACTTATTAATCCTAAAGATGGCGAATTAACTAACTTTGGTCATATGTGTGAAGATTTAGGAATTAATATTATTGCAGCTAATACTCCGCAAGCTAAAGGTAAAGTTGAAAAATGGAATAATACTATACAAAATAGATTAATTAACGATATTAAAAGATATAATATTAAATCTGTAGATGAGTTAAATATATTTTTCAATGATTATTATTGTAATTATCTTAACCAAAAATATGCTTATGAACCTAAAGAAAAAGATACTGCTTTTGTTCCTTTAGACAATATAGATTTATCAAATATTTTATGTATTAGAGATACAAGAACTATCCTTAGTGGTAATATGATTTCTTGGAGCAATAATTACTATCAAGTATTAGATAAAGATAATTCTATTAAGCAAATTTATAAAGGTACTGAAATACAAGTATTTGAAAATGTATTAACTAAAGTAATAAGGATTAAATATTATAATATCTTTTATGAGACTAAAAAAATAGAAGGTCATAGACAAGATCCAATTAAAAGAGAACAAATGAGAATAGATAATCAAAAACAACTTGAACAAGTTTTAAGAGAAAGAGATGAAAGATTAAAAGCAAGGGCGAACAAAGTGAGTTCATAATATCCTTGCTTTTTAGATTTCATCGTTTATAATGTTATATTCAAACAAAGTTTACCTTTGTTTGTTATCAATATTATAAATCGGTGACATTTTAACTAATGTTTAACAGAAAAAAGGATAATTATTTATCCTTTATTAAATGTTTATTAAGTGTGAAGTATTGTACTCCTGATACAATAGATAATATTGTAGCAATAAATAATAATACACTACCTACTGATATATTCCAAAGTTCAAATGGTAAATTATAAAATAAAGTTAAAACTATACCAACCATTAAACAAGCTGTTTTAATTTTACCTGATTTAATAGCAGCAACTACTTTACCTTTACTAGCAGCAAGCATTTTTATAGAATTAACAACACTATCTCTAATTATTACTACTACTGGAATAATTGGATGTATAAATCCTTGAGCAGCTAAAATTATAAGTACTGAGTTAACTAATATTTTATCTGCAATAGCATCTACTAATTTTCCAAAATCAGTAATTAAATTATATTTTCTAGCAATATATCCATCTAAAAAATCAGTAAGTGATGCGATTATAAATAAGAATCCAGCAATTATATATTTTAAATCAACTACTATTGATTCATTTACAAATAACTTTGGTATTTCGAATCCAAATAAAGATACTGTATAATCTCCCCCAAGTAAAATAATTATTATAAGCACAGCCATTACTACTCTAGCCATTGTAAGTTTATTAGGCAAATTCATGATAATCTACTCCTTCCATCACTATAGTTCCACCTTTTTCTTCATCTTCTTTTGTTACTAATAAAACAACTACATAAATTATTATAACAGCAACTAATAATATACCTCCTATTATTAAAAATCTAGGTATTATCTTTTGTTGTTGTTTTTCTACTGTATAAGGTGAAGCAATCTTAACCGTTTTTAATTTCTTTTCTTTTTTTCTTTGCTCTTTTTCAGCTTTTTTTATATCTTCTATAGATATTTTAGAAGTAAAATCGAATAAATACTCATTAAACTCTTCTACCATTTCATCATAATCTAATCCTAAATATTTAGAATAATTTTTTATGAACATTTTCAAGTAAAACACATCTTTAAAAGATTCTCTATTACCTTCTTCAATATTTTCTAGTTGTGATGGTCTAAGTTTCAAATCTGTAGCAGCTTCTTCAATAGTAATTCCCATTGATTCACGAGCTTCTCTTAACTTCTCACCAATTTCTTTCATATTAACCTCTATTCTATATTGTATAAAAAAATAATATTTTATAAGCCATGTTCTGTTCCTCATAAGAGGCGACAAATATTTATCTACCTTTCGGTCCCAGGCATTGTTCTTATTTCCTAGCCCAAGTTCCCCTACCAAAATTTGGGTTTCTCACTCGCGGGGTTTACCACGTTCCATTTCCACCATTTCTAGTTTCTTCGTCACTTTGGCACTTTTACACTTAATTTAACCATATCAAAGACTTAGGTTATTTCAGAGCCGTTAGCAATTGCTACCTAGGGTTATTTTTTCCCCTAGCACGAACACTACAATCATCACAGACTGTGTGAGCATGGACTTTCCTCTACATTACAAGAATGCAGCATTTGTCAAAATATTATTCTTTACCATAAATAATTTTTTCTAATTTAGAAATTCTTCTTAACATATCAGCATTAGTAGTAATACCACCATCTGATTCAGCTAAAACTTCTATTTTAGTTTTTAAATTTCTAACATCTTGTTTTAAACTTATATTGTCTTCCACAAGTTGTTTCTTTTCTCTTTCTAATTCTCTTATAATAGCATTCATTTCTTCATAATCTTTTATTATCATATCAAGAAATCTATCTACTTCTTGTGGACGATATCCTCTAGTATCTATTTTAAACTCTTTTTCTAAAATATCACGACTAGTTAATACAATACGATCACGGTACATATTTTCCACCTCACTCTTATTCAATGTAATTATCTCAAAAAAAACTTACTTTGTCAATCATACAAAGAAAAAACTACCTACTCTTTATCTGATAAGTAGATAGTTTTATATAGCTAACATCGTTTATCATATTATTAAATACATTTTCAATGTGAGAATTATGATTCACACTATCACCTCAAGTTTATATTAGCACGTCTTTACACTCTTTTGTTGTAATTCGACAAAACTAGATAAAAATAGAACCAAAATTGTTTTTCATGAGTAGAAAAAAATACAAAATTGTAGTATAATTAATTAAGGTGGTTTTATGCAATATCCAAATGGTATAAAAAAAGAATTTGTTAATACTAATTCACACAGTAATCGTGGTATGAATTTAGAAACAGATTTAAATGATACTAATGAATATTATAGATATAAAGATATTGCGATTATATATAAAAAGCCAACACCCATAACAATAAATAAAGTTGATTATAAATCTAGATGTGATGCGGTTATAAAGGAAGCACATTTTAAAGTTCCATCAACTACAGATTATAATGGTGTATATAAAGGTAAATATATTGATTTTGAAGCTAAAGAAACTAAAAGTTTAACTAGTTTTCCTTTAAATAATATACATAAACATCAAATTACTCATTTAGAAAGCATTTATAAACATGGTGGAATTGGTTTTGTAATTGTAAGATTTACAAAATTAAATAAAACTTACCTACTCTTTATAGAAGATTTATTAAATTTCTTAGATAGAGAAAAAAGAGTTTCAATACCTATTTCATATTTTGAAGAGAAAGCTTATATAATAAAAGAAGGAATAAGACCAAGATTAGATTATTTAAAAATATTAGATAATAAAGGAGTTGAATTATGAAAAAGTTTATCAAAGATATAGTAAGAAAGTTTAAGAAAATATGGAACAAAGATCCTAAAGATATAATTATTCCAGGAATTAGTCTACTGGCATTTATAATTGTTCTAATACTAGTTGGAATAGTTAGAGCTCTAATAGTACTAGTTTTAATTAATGTAATTTACTTTATTAGTAAAAGGATTATAAAAAAGGAAAAGAATATGAATAAAAGTCAAAAGAAAAAACGAAGAAAAAAAAGATTTAAAATATTTTTACTTATAATGTTAACACTCTTCATACTAGGAATAACTGCAGTAATAGCATTCTTTAGTTATATAGTTGCAAATGCTCCTGATTTTAATGAAGAATTGTTATATGTAACAGAACCATCTGTACTACTAGATAAAGATGGAAATGAGTTTGCTAAACTAGGTACAGAAAATAGAATTATTCTTACATATGATGAACTTCCAGAAGTTTTAATAGATGCGATAGTTGCTACTGAAGATTCTAGATTTTTTGAACACGGAGGTGTTGACTGGGCGCGTTTCTTAAAAGCTTCTTTCTATCAAGTTTTAGGTAAAAGCGATGCAGGTGGAGCTTCTACTCTTACAATGCAAGTTTCAAAAAACACACATACTTCTACTGAAGCAAGTGGTATTGAAGGTATAATAAGAAAATTTACAGATGTTTATATTTCGATGTTTAAAATAGAAAAAAATTATACTAAAGAAAGAATTATGGAGTTTTATGTAAACTCACCTTATTTAGGAAGATATGCTTATGGAGTTGAACAAGTATCTCTTACCTACTTTGGAAAAAGTACAAAAGAATTAAATCTTGCTGAAGCTGCTATGATAGCTGGGCTTTTCCAAGCTCCTGGTAGATATGATCCATATAAAAATCCAGAAGCTACTGAAGCTAGAAGACAAACTGTTTTAAAACTTATGTTAAGGCATGGCTATATATCTAAAGATGAATATAATATAGCTAAAGAAATGACAGTTGAAAAAATAGTTATACCACAAGAAGAAAGTTCTTATTCAAGTGGTCAAATATCTCCTTATCAACAATTTATAGATACCGTTGTTGAAGAAGTTAAAGATAAAACAGGATTAAATCCATATACTACTTCGATGACTATACATACAACTATGGATACAAGTTTCCAAGATTATATAAATGGAATTATGTCTGGAGAAACTTATGATTGGGAAAACGATGTTGCTAAAGCTGGTATTGCTGTTATAAATGTAAAAGATGGTAGTGTTTCTGCCTTAGGTGGAAATAGAGATAATTCTAGAATAGATAATTGGAATTATGCTACAGATGAAATTAACCAAATAGGTTCTACTGCTAAACCAATTTACGATTACGGTCCAGCTGTTGAATATATGAACTGGAGCTCTTATCAAATATTAGTTGATGAACCTATCACTTATTCAGATGGAACAAAGATTAATAACTGGAATAAAAAGTTTGAAGGATTTGAAACAATGAGAATTGCTTTGAAAGGTTCTAGAAATATTCCAGCACTTAAAGCGTTTAAACAAAATAATAAAAAGAATATAATTGAATTTGCTACTAATGTAGGACTTACTCCTGAAATCTATTCTTGTAATGATGGTTATGAATTAGAAGGAAAATATTGTATAAACAAAGAAAATCCAGATGATGTTGTTGATGCTAACAGAGCAAACACATTACACGAAGCTCATGCTATTGGTGGTTATACTGGTGAAACTCCACTTACTATGGCTGCTGCTTATGCTTCATTTGCAAATGCTGGAACATATACTGAACCTTATACATTTACTAAATTAATTTTTGAAGATTCCGGAGAAGAATTTATTAATGAAATAAACAAAACTAAAGCTATGAGTGAAGAAACCGCTTATATAATAAGCGATATGTTAGCAACTACTGCTACTCATGGTGTAGGTAGATATTATAATATCAATGGTATTAGATATGCTGCAAAAACTGGTACTACAAACTATGATGATGATACAATGAAAAAATATAAAATGCCATCTAATGCAGTTAATGACTTATGGACTGTTGGATATAATACTGAATATGCAATTGGTGTATGGTATGGATACGATGACATAAATAATGAACATTATAATATACTAAGCAGTTCTCAACACAATAGATTATTTAATGCAGTTGGTAAAAAAGTATTTACTAATAAAGCTTACTTCACTAAACCTAGTGGTGTTATCGAAGTAGAACTTGAAGCAGAATGTGCTGAACCTACTCTACCAAGTGAATTTACACCTGATAGTTTAAGGTTAAAAGAATTATTTATAAAAGGAACTGAACCTACAACCATTTCTACAAGATTTTCAAAGTTAAGTGATGTTTCTAATTTAAAAGGTATTACAGATAATAATACAATAAAACTTACTTGGGATGCAGTTCCTACACCTGAAATAAATACAGAAAGTTATTTAAAACAATATTATTCTACTGTATTTGAAACTGATGAATATTTAAACTCTTTTGTTTCAAGTAGATTATCTTATAATAATTCTTATATTGGAAACATAGGTTATAATATTTATTTGAAAGATTCAAGTGGTAATTTAAAATTACTTGATTATGTAAGTACTAATAAATATGAAACTACTATGGATGTAAGTGGTGAATATACATTTGTTGTTAAAACTGCATATTCAATATATAAAATGAATATGAGTAATGGAAAATCAGTTAAAGTAAATGTATCCGTTAATTCAGTTATCATTCCAGATCCAGAAGATCCAACAATTGATAGCGATACAAATACAGATACAACAAATACACCTAGTACAAACGGTTAAAATAAAAGGAAAGATTAATTCTTTCCTTTTTCTTTACAAATATTTTTTAATTCACAATTTTCACATAATGGATTTTTAGCTTTACAATGATATCTACCAAATAATACTAATTGATGATGTAATCTAGAAAGTTTTTCTTCAGGAAAATTTTTATTTAATTTCTTTTCTATAGTTAATACATCATCATTTTTCTTAGCTATACCAAGTCTTTTACTAACTCTTGAAACATGAGTATCAACAGCTATACAAGGCACATCGTAAATATTAGATAAAACTACATTAGCAGTTTTTCTACCTACCCCACTTAAACCTTCTAAATAAGTTCTATCATTAGGAACTATACCCTGTTTATCTTCAACTAAACTTTTAGCAATGCTAATAACATTACTGGCTTTTTTATTAAAAGTTCCTATTGGTTTTATTATTTCTATAATATCATTTATATCCGCACTAGCTAATTTCTCTAAACTATCATATTTTTTAAATAAAATATCAGTTACCATATTAACTCTTTTATCAGTAGTTTGAGCGCTTAACATAACTGCTATCAATAATTCATAATCTTTTTTATAATTTAATTCACACTTAGGATTAGGAAATAACTTATCTAAATAATCAATTATCTCAGTCATTTAACCAATCATAATCAAATAATTCTTTATTTTTATTTGTATTATTATTATTTTTAAATTGTTTTCTGTTATTTTCTATATCCTCTTTAGTTTTAATACCTTTTTTACCCCATTCATATATAATCTTATCTATATATCTTAAATTACTAACTCCATTATAAGTAGCTTCTTTTAAAGCAAGTTTTATAAGTTCTTCTGTATATCCATTATCTAACCATCCATTTATTATTTCAAATTCCATAGGAGATAATGTTCTACCAAATTCAGTTTCAAACACACCATATAAATTAGAATCATTTTTTTCTTCTACTTCAGTTAAAGCAAAAGCAATTTTTTCATATAAAGAATCTAAACTAATAACTTCACTTCTAATATTATTTATCTTTTTCATTTCTATTTTAATAATATTTTTTTCACATAAAGAATTAATTAATTCTAATACATTATTTAATTCTAATTTTAAATCATTACCTATTTGTTTTGGATTATAAGTATTACTTGTTTGATTTATTAAATAAATAAGTATAATTAATTCACTATCTGTTATATTTAATGTTTTATAATTAAACAATAATTCTTTAGAAACTTGATAATTAATATTCTTTAACAATTCTATTATTTGACTCATAAAACCACCTACCTAAATTATATATTAATTAACTTTTTAAATCAAGAAAAAAAGCATATTATCTAGTTTTAATATACTTTTTAACACCTTCCATTACTTCATCTGGGAAACATAAATATTCATGAACTAATATACTATGACCTAAATTTTTTGAATTAAGTAAGTCTATATCTTTATTAGCTTTTTGACCATCTATTTCTGAAATTATTCTAGCATTATATAGTTTTATAAATATATCTTTTTCTATTATAATATTTAAAGTACCATCTTAAAAGAGTGATTATTTATCACTCTTTATAGCTTCAAACGCTTTACTTACTTCTAAATCATATTTAATATAATCTAAGTTATCTCCATATTGTTTTTTAACTTCTTCTTTAGTCATATTATATTTAGTAGCAAGTTCTTCTAATTTTTTATCTATTTCTTTATCAGTTACTTTTATTTTTTCTAATTTAATAACTTCTTCAAGAATTAATCTATATTTAATTCTTTTTTCTGCTTCTTCTTTATATTGTTCTTTTAAAGTTTCTCTAGAAGAATTTGTAAATTGATAGAATTGTTCTAAAGATAACCCTTGCATAGCAATGTGTTCAGCAAAATGATCTACCATTCTTTCAGTTTCATCATTTATCATAGTTTCTGGAACATCTACTTCAGTAGTTTTAGCTATTTCAGCAAGTAAATCTTCTATATATTTATCTTCAGCTTGTGCTTCTTTACTAGCTTTGATATTTTCTTTAACTTGATTTTCTAATGCTTCTTTAGTATCGATTCCTTCCATTCCTAAATCTTCAAAAAAATCTTTATCTAATTCAGGAACTTTAACTTCTTTAACTTCATTTACTTTAACTTTAAATACTACAGGAGCACCTTTTAAGTTTTCAGCATGATAATCTTCTGGGAAAGTAACATTAATATCTTTTTCTTCTCCTGCTTTCATACCTACTAATTGTTCTTCAAATCCTGGTATAAATGTATTTGATCCAATTTCTAGTGAATAGTTTTCACCTTTTCCACCTTCAAAAGCAACTCCATCTTTAAATCCTTCAAAATCTATTATAGCAATATCTCCATTTTCAACAGAACCATCTTTAACTACATTTTCTTTGTAGTGTTCTCTCATATGATCTACTGCTTCTTCGATTTCTTTTTTAGTTACTTTTACAGTTTCTTTTTTAACATTTAATCCTTTATATTTACCAAGTTTTACTTCTGGTTTTAAAGTAATAGTAAATACATATTCAATATATTTTTCATCTATAGTTCTAATATCTAATACTGGTTGAGCAGCTATTTCTAAATCTTTATTTTCTTCTATCATTTGATTATAAGCATCTTCAACAGCATAATTAGATGCATCCATAAATAAACTTTCTATACCATAATTTTTTATGAATACACTTTTAGGAGCTTTACCAGGTCTAAATCCAGGTATTTTTGCTTTTTCATTAGCTTTTTTAAATGCCATATCTAAAGCTTTCTCCCATTTTTCTCCTTCTATTTTTATAACTATTTCTTTTAAATTTTTATTTTTTTCCATAAATCTTCCTCCAATACCTATCTAGTATATAATAAATTTTTAAAATTATCAAGAAAAAAGAGTTTAATCTCTTAATTTTCTTAGTGCTTCTTCATAATTTTGTTTTGTTATAAAACTTCCAACTACACACATATCTGCTTTATAACATTTTCTTATAGTAGTATCATTTATACCACCATCTACTTCTATTACATAATTATAATTTTCTTTCTCTCTTAAATTATATAATTGTTCTATTTTTTTAGTACTTTCTTCTATAAATGCTTGTCCACCTTTTCCTGGCTCAACGCTCATAACAAGTACTAAATCTAAATATGGTAAATATTTAGCAATCTCCGCTACATCAGTAGAAGGTTTTATAGACATACCTACTTTTATACCTAATTCTTTTATATAGTTTAGAACACTACTAACTTCACTTACTGCTTCATAGTGAAATGTTAAAAACTCAGGATTCATTTTTGAAAATTCATCTATATATTTTTTTACATCACTTACCATTAAATGAATATCTTTAGGTTTAGTAGTTAGGCGTGTTATATTATAGAATTCTTCATAAGTATAAGTTTTATTTTCTACAAATATACCATCCATTACATCTAAATGTATATAATCTACATCTAAACTGTCTAATTTAGTTAATTCTTCACATTTTGGTTCTTTTATATCCAAAAAAGAAGCCGCTATTTTCATGATTTTACCTCTTTTCTACAAATTTCAAATAATTTTCATATCTACTTAATTTTATTGTATTATCATTTACTTTATCTTTAATAGCACATTTTAATTCATTTATGTGCATACAATCTTTGTATTCACAATTATCTCTATATTCATTAAACTCTATAAAATTATCTCTTATATCAGATTTTTCCATACCTCTAAAATCTATAGAAGAAAATCCTGGAGTATCAGCTATATATCCATCTAATGCTTCAATTAATTCAGTATGACGTGTTGTATGCTTGCCACGACCTAAGGAAATTGATACCTCACCTATTTCAAGATTTAAAGAGTTATCTAATCTATTTAGTAAAGAACTTTTACCAGCACCACTTTGTCCAGCAAATACTGTTATTTTATCTTTAAAAATATCTTTTAGTTTACTATCAGTATTACTATATACTTCATATCCTATTTTTCTATAATAATCCATAATTTCTTTTATTTTTTCTAATTCTATTTCATTTAATAAATCTAATTTAGTAAAGCATATAACAGGTTTAATATTATTAAACTCTATTATAGTTAATAATTTATCAAGTAGATTAGAGGAAAAATCAGGTATTTTAACACTTGTTACTATAACTACTTGATCTATATTAGAAACACTTGGTCTATCAAGTTCATTTTTTCTATCAAGTATTTCAAGTATATAGTTGTTTTTTTCATCTATTACTACATTATCTCCTACTAAAGGAGTAACACCTATATTTCTAAATTTTCCTCTAGCTTTGCATACATATAATTTATTATCTACTTTTACTGTATAATCATTACTTATTTGCTTAATTATTTTTCCAACCATTATTCAACTTCATTTCCTTCTGTATTAGTTTCTTGTTTTGTATTAGTAGCGATTGTTATTGTAAGTTTTGTATTAGACTTAACTTCATCACCAACACCTCTAGATTGTGAAATTATTGCCCCTTCTTTAAAGTTATTATCTTCTTCAGATTTAAATACACAAGTAATTCCATTATCATCACAGAATTGTTGTATTAAATCTTGTGTATAAGATCCATCTGTAAAATCAGGATAAACAGTTACTAAAGTTGCATATGTAAGTTCAATAACTCCATTTTCTTTATGTAGCCTATCTCCCACTTCTACACTTTGACCAACTATAGTATTTTCTTCTATTTCATCATCCTTAGTAACTTTCTTTGTATTAGTTACTACTCTTATTCCTAAACTTTCTAATTCTGCTTTTACTGTTTCTATTTTTTTACCAGTATAATCTTCTACTTCTATAGTATCTTCAAAAGATGATACTGTGATTGTTACTTTATCTCCTGCTTTTAATGGGGTATTTGCTTTAGGACTTATTTTGATTACTACATCTTCTTCATAATCTTTATCATAAGCATATTCTACTACACAAATTAAATCTGCCTTTTCTATTTTTTTACAAGCATCTTTTTCACTTAATCCCTCTAATTCTTTTGGAACAGTAACATTCTTTTTCTTATCCGTACTAGCAAGAAGAATAAATGCAAGACTAATTATTATTATACTTACACAAATAACTCCCACTATTATTAAAGCAATATTTAATCCTTTATCACTTTTTTCTTTTTCTTCATTTAAATCTAAATCTTTATTTTTAACTTCTCTTGATTCTAATTTAGTAATTGTTTTAGAGTTATCGTTACTATGTTCTGGATATTTATATACAAGTCTCTTTTCTTCAAATCTAAGTGGATCTAAACAAGTTTTTAAATCTTCATACATTTCAGATACTGTTTCATATCTATTTTTAGGATTTTTAGCACATGCTTTTAAAACTATATTTTCAACACTTTGTGGGATTGTATTATTTATATTACACACACTAGGTATTTGATCTTTCATATGTTTAATAGCTATTTCAACAGCATTATCTCCTTTAAAAGGTACTTTACCTGTTAAAAGTTCAAACATGAGTATTCCTAAAGAGTAAATATCACTTTTAATAGTTGAACCACTACCACTTGCTTGTTCTGGAGGTAGATAGTGTACACTACCCATTACTGAATTAGTTTGAGTAAGTTCATTATTATTAAGTGCCATAGCAATACCAAAGTCAGTTATTTTAACTCTTCCATCTTCAAGTATCATAACATTTTGTGGTTTAATATCTCTATGAATTATATAACTATCATGAGCACAAGCAATACCACTTGTTAATTGCATCATTATATCTATTGATTCTGTTAAGTTTAAAGCACCTCTTTTTTTAATTAGACTCTTTAAAGTTTTACCATCTACATATTCCATTACTATGAAATATTTTCCATTATCTTCACCTACATCATACATTTCAACAATATTTGGATGTTTAAGTGAACTAGCAGAATTAGCTTCTCTTTGAAATCTTCTTATAAACTTCTCATCATCAGCTAAATCCCCTCTAAGTATTTTAACTGCAACATCTCTTTCTAAAATAGTATCCCAAGCTAAATATACATTAGCCATTCCACCTTCACCAATAGATTTAACAATTTTATAACGATTGTCAATTAATTCCCCTTTATTGATCATGAGAATCCTCCTTTACTAAATAAGCAATTGATATATTGTCATTCCCACCACGATTATTTGCCTTAAATACTAACTTTTCTAGTTTTTCTTCTATATCAGACTCTTCACTTAGTACTTTAGCTATCTGATTGTCATTCAACATATTAGTTAAACCATCACTACATAAAAATATTCCATCTATATTTAACTCTACATTAAATATATCCATATCTATATTAGTACTACTACCTAAGGCTTTCATAAGAACATTCTTTTTTGGATGATTTTTAGCTTCTTCTTCTGTAAGTTCTCCACTTTTTAAAAGTAAATTTACTAAAGTGTGATCTACAGTAATTTTATGAAGTTTTTTATTTTTATAAATATATCCTGAAGAATCACCGATGTTACCAATAAGTAAATATGAAGGCGTAAGTACTGATAATACAATAGTAGTTCCCATACCTTGACTTTCTGGGTGTTCAGCAACATATTTAAATATTTCTACATTAGCTTCACTAACTGTACTTTGTATCCAGTTAATAGCATCTTCTTTATTACCTAGACTACTGATACTTTTAAATCTATCACATATAAGATTAAGAGCAATTTTAGAAGCAACTTCTCCATCTTTATGTCCACCCATTCCGTCTGCAACTATAAGTAATTTTTCTTTTGCACCATTTTCTACTATTGATACACTATCTTCATTTCTTTCCCTTACTTTTCCAGGATCTGTTATATAATAATAATTCATATTATACCTCCTCGTAATGTGAACGTAATTGTCCACAAGCAGCATTAACTTTGCTACCAAACTCTCTTCTTATTGTAACCCCAATATTATTCTTTTTTAATATGTCATAGAACCTCATAATAGATTCTTGACTACTCTTTTTGTATTCTATATGACTAGTTTCATTATAAGGAATTAAATTAACATAACAATTTAATCCTTTAAGTAATCTACTTAACTCTTGTGCACATTCTTCACTATCATTAACCCCTTTAAGCATTATATATTCAAAAGTTACTCTTCTATTAGTTTTAGTAATATATTCTTTTATTGCTTTTATTACTTCTTCTATAGGATAAGCTTTATTAATATTCATAATACTATTTCTTATTTCATTATTAGGGGCGTGTAAACTTATAGCAAGATTTACTTGTTTATCAAACTCACTAAACTCTCTTATCTTAGGTACAATACCACAAGTAGATACAGTTATATGTCTACTACCAATAGCAATTCCTTTATCACTATTTACAATCTCTATGAACTTAATTACATTGTCATAGTTATCAAAAGGTTCTCCTATTCCCATTAAAACTATATGAGAAAGCCTTTTTCCTATATCTTCTTCTACCATAAGTATTTGAAGTACCATTTCATGAACTTTCAAGTTTCTAACTTTCTTAAGTCTTCCACTTTCACAAAACTTACACCCCATGTTACAACCTACTTGAGTTGAAATACATATACTAGTACCATAATCATGATACATAACAACTGCTTCTATTTTTTCTCCATCGTCAAGTTTAAATAAGTATTTTGCAACATCAATATCTTCATTTTTAGCTATTATTTCTAATCTATCAAAATAAAAATCTTGTTTCATTGTATTTATAGTTTCTTTTGAAACATTTCTCATTTCATCAAAATTTTTAATTCTTTTTCTATATACCCAATCAAAAACTTGAGTCGCTTTAAACTTTTTATCATTTCTTTCTATAAAATAATTTTCTAGTTCTTCAAACGTTATTCCATAAATATTCATAATTACACCTATATCAATTATACAATAAAAAGTAAAAAAATAATAGAAATATTCTATTATTTTATTATATTTATTAACTTTATTTTACTACTTTACACTTTTTATAATTTTGCGCCACAATGTGTACAAAACTTAGCATCTTTTTTTATTTTATTTCCACAACTTAAACATATATCTTTGAGTCTTTCTACTACTTCGCCACAATTAGTACAGAACTTATCATCTGATTTTACTTTCCCACCACAATTTTTACAGAATGATTCTGCAAATGGTTGTGGACTATCATAAGTAATTTCTTTGTTGAATGCTAGTATACCTAAAAATATTGGATACAAGAATAATAAACCAATTCCAAATCCTGTTGTTTGTTTAAATCTATAAGCAAGTTCTAAATATATTTTTACTGTAGCATAAATATTTGCAAATGGTACAAAAAATAAAGCTATATACCACATAGGTAATCCAGTTATTTCTAAAAGCACTACCATATTATAAATTGGTATAATTGCTTCCCATCCTTCTCTACCTGCTTTTTGGAATACTTTCCATAAAGATACTATCATAAATATACTAATTCCAATTGGAATTAAAAAGAAAATAAAACCTAAAAGTAAAATTAATGCTGCCATAAATACAACTCCTCTCTATTTAATTATATAATTCTACAAATAAAAAGTCAAAAATATTTTTAAGATTTAAGCACATTTAACACTTTTTTACAAAAAGTCCATCAGGCAAAATATTTTGGCTCTAGATAATCTAGTGGGGAGTTAAATTTATGTAAAGCATTCAAAAATAAGGGTTAATCCCTTTTTTTTTACGTTTTATAATTTTTATTGTTTTTTTACGGCTGATAACGTTTATTTTTTCATTTTTTTCTATTTCTATCTTTTTTACTAATTCCACTAACTTTTCCATTTAAAATATACATTATTCTTAA
>CALVVM010000065.1 GCA_944363855.1 uncultured Bacilli bacterium | reverse complement strand
TACTTAAAAAATAATTATAAATATATCTAGAACATCCAAAACTTTTTTCTATTAATTCTATTTGCTTATCATTTGGATATAATCTAAATACATATCCTTTCATTATTTTTTCCATATACCAAACTCCTTTTAGTTTTAATGTATAAACATTATATCAAAAGAACGTTTGTTTGTAAATAGAATTTGTGGGAAATTTTTGTGAAATTACCAAGCACTTTCCTATAATATAAAAAAGATACTAATTTTAGTATCTAAATTATTATATTAAAGATAAAATTAACTAACATACAAAGTGTGATACCTATTAAGAGTGGTAGAAAGAATGATAGTAATGTCCATTTGATACTTTTTGTTTCTTTATAAATAGTTATGAGTGTTGTGGAACAAGGATAGTGAAATATAATAAATATAATCATACATATAGCTGTTATTATAGTCCATCCATTAGATATAAATAAATCTTTTATTAGAGAGATATCATTTATATCAATCATAGTATTAGATGATAAATATGTCATTATAATTATTGGAAGTACTATTTCATTAGCTGGAAAACCTAGAATAAATGCAGTTAGTATAACACCATCTAATCCGAGTAATAATCCAAAATTATTTAAGCAGTTAGAAATTATATTTATTATACTACTATTTCCTATTGTTATATTTGTAAGTAACCAAATAATAAGTCCAGTTGGGGCAGCTATTACTACTGCTCTACCAAGTATTTTAAGAGTTCTATCTATAAGAGATCTAACAAGTACTTTTAATATTTGTGGTTTTCTATAAGGTGGTAATTCTAATATAAAGAATGAATTATCTCCTTTAAGTAATGTTTTAGATAATATTTTTGATGTAATGAAAGTTATAAATATAGCAAACAATATAACTAAAGTTAATAAAAGTACATTTATAGTTGTATTTAAAATACTATTACTTGTTATACTAAAGAACATAGTAAACATAACTATAAGAGTTGGAAATCTACCATTACAAGGTATAAATGAATTAGTAAGTATTGCGATTAACCTTTCTCTTTTAGAATCAATAATTCTAGCTCCTGTTACTCCTACTGCATTACACCCTATTCCCATACACATAGTGAGTGCTTGTTTACCACAAGTACCATTCTTTTCAAAATATCCATCAAGATTAAAAGCAATTCTTGGTAATATTCCAAAATCTTCTAGTAATGTGAATAGTGGAAAGAATATGGCCATAGGTGGTAACATAACTGCAACTACCCAAGTTAATACTTTATAAACACCATCTAAGAGTGGTAAATATATAAACTTTGGAATACTTAAATTTATACTTAAATCTTTTAAAGTATTACCAAACTTAGTAAATATATCGAATAAGAAATCTGATGGATAATTAGCGCCTACTATTGATATCCAAAATAGTACCATAAGCATTAAAATCATTATTGGAATACCTGTAAGTTTATTTGTAAGTAATTTATCTAAATTAATTTTATTCCTTATACTATTTCTTTTAACTACACTCTTATTTATCTTCTCACATTCATTCATTACTTCATTCATTACTGAATCATTAAAGTTAATATTAAAATCTTTTAGATATTCTCTTATTTGATTTAATTTTTCTTGTACTATTTGATTGTTAGAAATACCTTCTATTATAGTTTTTATCGCTTTAAATCTATTTGAAGTATGTGCATAAATAATGTTTATACACTCTTCTATTTTTTCTTCATATTCAAAATAAAAAAATGATTGTGGATAACTTAGTATAGCATCTAATAAATTATCTATCCCTTCCCTTTTTCCCGCACTTATACCTACTACTTTAACTCCTAAGTATGTGGATAACTTATCTAAATCGATATCTACTTTCTTTTTTTTAGCTTCATCAAGTAGATTTATACACACAACTACATTTTTAGTAACTTCTAAAGTCTGTATAACTAAGTTAAGATTTCTTTCTAAGCATAAAGGATCACATACTACAAGTGCTATATCATAATCTTCATTTAACACAAAATCACTTGTTACTTTTTCTTCTTCTGAATGTGGTATTAAAGAATAAGTACCTGGAAGATCGTAAAACTCAATAGTTTCACCCTTATATTTTTTATATCCTACTTGACTTCCTACAGTTTTACCAGTCCAGTTACCTGTGTGTTGATGCATACCAGTTAATTCATTAAAAAGTGTACTCTTTCCCACATTAGGATTACCTATTAAAGCTATTTTAATCATTTAATTCACGCACCTTTATTTTAGATGCATCTTTATCTCTTATAGCTATTATAGAATCTCTAATTAGATATGCTTTTATTTTTTTAGCAGGACTTAAAAAGAGTAATTTTATCTTAGTTCCTTTAACAAGTCCTATATCATATAATCTTCTTTTATTTTTTTCATCTAAATTAATTTCATCTACAGTATAATATCCATTATTTTTTATATTATTTAAATACATAGATACACCTCTAGATTATTATATGAGAATAAAAAAAACAGGTTATTATATTAACCCTGCTTCTTTCAAAACATGCCATATACAAGAATAACTTCTTTTAGCATAAAATCTACAAAACTTTCTTATTGTCGTATTACTTCTCTTATATAAGTTTATAATATATTGTTTTTCCTCTTCTGTAATAGTATTAGAAGGTTTTCTATTAGTATTACCGTGTACTAAACTAATTTCTCCCTTTTCTAAATCTTTTTTTAATTTAAGTAAGTATTTCTCGTGGTATCCAGTAACTTGTGCGATTTCTTTATAAGTCATATAACTTTCACCAGACATAACTTTTTTCATTAAATCTATTGCTTCTTGTTTTCTTGACATACCATCACCACCTTAAATATAACATAAAAGTAATAAAATAGCAAGATAAAAAGATTTAAATCTTTTCTAAACAGTGAATATATTCAATAGTATAGTTCTTTTTATACTCACGTTCATTATCAGATTTAAATCTTTTATGTCTTTTTTCATATCTTTTATAATTACCATATTTTTTCATGATAGACTCTATTTCTTCCATAGGAATTATACCTTCATCATTATAACTAAGTAATATGTATTTGAATTTAGCATTCTTAATTAAGTCTTCCAGTTCAATAGCTGCTTTATTTTTTAAACAGTAATTAGATTTTTTAGTTTCTTCTACTCTAACACCTGTTTTTCCTTTTATTTTAGGATTGTCATAAAGAGCAATGGTTTCTAGGATGTGGTAATTAGTATCGTATTTACGAGTATTATAAGGTGGATCTAAATAAAGTATATCTCCTTTTATTTCTTTAATTAACTCTTTAGAATCTTTATTATATACTTCATAGTTTTTATTTTTAAAGATTAACTCTAATGGATTTATAATAATAGGTTTTTGTGCTGATTTCTTTAAATCTTTCAAGAATGCTTCATAAACAGAAGCTGTATTAGCTACTTTATCTGCAGCCTCAATTAAACAGGCAAGTAAATAGAAATATTCATTTTCAGTAATTAATTTTTTAGTTTTCCACTTTTCTATTTTCATTCTTACTGCATCTATCTTTTTAGCATTATCATCACTAAAATATTGTCTTTTAAATTCACATCTTTTAGTACCACCCAATGAATAGTTTTTATAAATAAACCCTTTTTTACCATTAAGGCCATTTAAACATACAAATGGGTCTATTCTTTTTTTAGTTAGCTTTTCAAAAGGTAATTCATCACTATTTTCAACTAAGCCTTTTAAAGTTACATAGCTAAAATATTGAATATCGTTTGAGATAATATTGTAACCTTTTTCTTTAAAATACTTAGATACAACTCCTGTACCTGAGAATATATCACAAAAAGTTACTTTCTTACCTAACTTAGTAAAATCTTCTACTACCTCATCTATATAACTTAATATTGAAAACTTTGATCCTATATAATTCATATTACCACCTACATACATTTTAACACAAAAAAGACTAGTATTTCTAGTCTTTTAATGATTTTATTATATTTACTTTATCTAATCTTTCCCATGGCAATTCTTTTTTACCAAAATGACCAAAACAAGTAGTTAAATGATATATTGGTTTTCTTAAATCTAATTCTTTAATTATATTAGATGGTTCAAAATTAAATACTTTATTTATTATTTCTAATATTTTTTCTTCTGGTATTTTATTTGTATTAAATGTATTTATATAAATTGATACTGGTTTAGATATTCCTATTGCATAAGATACTTGGATTTCTATTTTGTCACAAAGTTCTGAAGCCACTATATTCTTAGCAACATATCTAGCATAATAAGCAGCACTTCTATCTACTTTAGATGGATCTTTACCAGAGAAAGCTCCGCCGCCATGACTACAAGCACCACCATAAGTATCTACTATTATTTTTCTACCTGTTAAACCACTATCTCCAACTGGACCACCTATTACAAATCTACCTGTAGGATTTATATATATCTTAGTATTTTCATTTATCATATCATTAGGTATAATTTCATCAATAACATATTTTTTTATATCACTTTTTAAGATTTCTATATCTATATCATCATGTTGAGAAGATAGAACTATAGTATCGATATATTTAGGCTTATTATTCTCATAAAGTACTGTTACTTGAGTTTTTCCATCAGGTCTTAAGTATTTAATCGTTTTATCTTTAAAAACTTGTGTAAGGCGTTTAGAAAGCTTATGTGCTATATAAAGTGGATAAGGCATAAAATCTTCAGTTTCATTAGTAGCATATCCAAACATCATACCTTGATCTCCAGCACCTATTTCTTTTGAATCTAGGGAACTATCTACTCCCATAGCAATATCACTTGATTGTTTATGAATGTTGATATCAATATTAACATTGTTACCATTAAATCCTAATTCATCATTATCATAACCAATATTAACTATTGTATCTCTAACAATTTTTTCAATATCAACATTAGTATTACTTGTAATTTCTCCCATTACTACTATTCCATTTTTATGAGCACATACTTCACATGCAACTCTAGAGTTTGGATCTCCATTTAAATAAGCATCTAATATATTATCAGATATTTGGTCACATAACTTGTCTGGATGACCAGGTGTTACTGACTCAGACGTAAATAATTTTTTCATAACATACCTCCTTTTATTACCTTAAAAAGAAAAGTACATAGAATAATCTATGCACTGATTATCCTTATCTTTCGATATAATATCGCAGGATTTAGCACCTAACTTAATAGGTTGCCGGATTTCATAGGGCCTGTCCCTCCATCACTCTTAATAAGGTAAAATACTATTTACAATTTAATTTTAATATTATATTAGTCATTTGTCAACATTTTTTTCTTACGAATGCTCTAATTGTGTAGAATAGGAAAAATACCATTACAGCAATATATACCCATTCTATTATTGTACAAACAATTCCATTTGTATATTTATCAATTATTTCTGGTATTGAATTAGGAAAAACATTATTTACCCATTTATCAAAACCTTTTATTCCTATGTTGTTAGCTATAAAGTTTATTAGTCTTAAAAATATATCTATTATAGCAACTGAATATATGAATTTAGAAAATCTTCTAAACCAACCAAACGAAGCTATTACTAAAGCTATTACTACTATTGCATCTAAATACATGTTACCACCTCTAACTTACTTATTTAGTATACCATATTTTATAAGTGGTTTCAACTTTTTGTAAAAAAAATAATCCTTTTGGATTATTTTAAAGCAGATAATAATTCAGCTTTTTTCATAGTTGTATATCCAGCTACGTTTTTTTCTTTAGCGAGTGCTTTTAATTCAGCAACTGTTAATTTAGATAAATCTTCTTTAACTACTGTTTTTTCTTCTTTAACTGTTTCTTTTTTAACAGCAGCTTTTGGAGCTTTAACTTCTTGTTTAACAGTTTTTCCTTCTAAAGCAGCTTTAGCTATATTAACTAAGTTAGTGAATGCAGCTGCATCATCGATAGCTATTTCACTTAACATTTTTCTGTTAATAGCAACTTCTGCTTTATTCAAACCTGAAATGAATTTAGAATAACTAATATCGTTCATACGACATGCAGCGTTGATTCTTGTTATCCATAATTTTCTCATTTCTCTTTTGTTTTGTTTTCTATCTCTATATGCATATTTTAAAGAATGCATAACTTGTTCTTTAGCTGATTTGTAAAGTTTATGTTTACTTCCAAAATAACCTTTAGCTAATTTTAAAACTTTTTTTCTTCTATTTTTATGAATGTTACTTCCTTTTACTCTTGCCATTTTGAATCCTCCTTCTTAATTAAAATTGTACTTTTTTGAATCTGTTTGCATCTGCTTTACTTAATGAAGATGCTATTCTTCCACTTCTATTTGAAGCTGCATTTTTCTTTCCAGTATTATGTCTTGTTCCTGGATGACCTATTTTAACGTCATTTTTTCTTTTGTTTAAAACTTTAGCTGTTCCTTTATGTGTTTTAATTTTTGGCATAATATTCCTCCTATTTTTCTTTCTTTGGCATAAGTATCATTGTCATGTTTCTACCTTCCAAAACTGGTTTTTGTTCAATATCAGCTACAGTATTAAGTGCTTCTGCGAATCTTAATAATACATCTTTACCTAATTCTGTATGAGCCATTTCACGACCTCTAAAACGAATTGATGCTTTAACTCTATGACCTTTTTGTAAATACTTACTAGAATTATTTACACGCGTATTAAAATCGTGAATGTCGATTGCTACTGATAAACGGTATTCTTTCATCTCTAAATTTGCTTCTCTTTGTTTTTTAATATTTTCTTTTTGTTTCTTCTTATTTTGATATCTAAACTTATTGTAATCCATTACTTTACATACTGGTGGATTACCATTTGGATTGATCATAACAAGATCGAAACCTGCATAGGTTGACAAAGTAATTGCATCATTGATTGATTTAATACCTAATTGTTCTCCGTTTGGACCTATAACCATAACTTCTTTAGCTCTAATTTGTTCATTTATAAACAAATCTTTTTCTTTGTTTGCGATAACAAACACCTCCTATAATATCTTATACCATGAAAAAAGTGCATACAGATAGTATCCACTTAAACCTCGAATTAAATATTTTATTCTTTGGCATTTACCCATCACTTAAGCAATCGGGTGGATGTGGATACATCGCTTTCCTTTTTCATATGTATTGATTATACCTTTAAATCCTTTATTTGTCAATACTTATTTATACTTTTTTAAAATAAACTAGTAGTTGCAGTTGCTTTTAGATCAATGTTTGCTCTAATACCATTTTTATAAGCAAAATATCCAGCAGCAGCAATCATTGCAGCATTATCTGTACAATATTTTATATTCGGTATTGTTAAGTTTATTCCTTCTTTTTTGCAAAGTTCTTTAAACTTATTTCTAATACCACTATTAGCAGATACACCACCTGCAATTATAAGATTTTTAACATTGTATTCTTTCAGTGCTTTCATAGTTTTTTTAGAAAGTATTTCAACTACTCTATTTTGGAACGAACAAGCTATATCTGCTTTTCTTATTTCATTTCCTCTTTGAGTTTCGTTGTGTACTAAGTTTATAACTGCACTCTTTATTCCACTAAAACTAAAATTGTACGAATCATCATCGAGTGGTAAAGGAAGTGGATATGTATCACTACCTTCATAAGATAATTTATCTACAAGTGGACCACCTGGATAAGGTACATTGATTACACGCGCTACTTTGTCGTAACACTCACCAACCGCATCATCTAAAGTACCACCAATTTTTTTAAACTTATAATTATCTTCCATGTATATTAAATCAGTATGTCCACCTGATACAACAAGTGCGATTAGTGGAAACTCCATTTTACTTACTAAGTTATTCGCATATATATGTCCTGCTATATGATGAACTGGAACAAGTGGTTTATTATAGATATATGAAAGTGTAGTTGCTGCACCTACTCCAATAAGTAAGCAACCAATAAGACCTGGGCCTTGTGTAACTGCTATTGCATCAATCTCATCCATAGTCATATTTGCTTTATTTAAACATTCTTCTATAACTATTGTTATATTTTCCACATGCATACGACTAGCTATTTCAGGAACCACTCCACCATAAGCAGAATGTGTATCCATTTGTGAAAGAATAACAGTAGCTATTTCTTCACAACCATTTTTAACTATTGAAACACTAGTTTCATCACAACTACTTTCTATACCTAATATATAAGTATCTTTCATACTACTCACCTAAATTCTTAATCATTAAGATTCCATCTTCTTCTTTATAATAATTTTTTCTTCTTGTTACTTCTTTAAATCCATTTTTTAAATAAAAGTTTA
This sequence comes from uncultured Bacilli bacterium, assembly GCA_944363855.1. Classification (GTDB taxonomy): domain Bacteria; phylum Bacillota_I; class Bacilli_A; order RF39; family UBA660; genus UMGS1613. Next base: position 1,973 of record CALVVM010000065.1, on the reverse strand, counting down.
TTGCTTCTTTATTACTTTCTCTAACTTCTAGCGTTATATTGTCAAGGTTATAACTATCCTCTAAATATTTTAACAATTTAGTCGCAATACCTAATTTTCTATAATTATTATCTACTATTATATAATCAATTTCAGCTCTATTATAAATATATTGATAAACTAATACTCCCTTTATAAATCCATCTTCATAAACTAAAGTTTTTAAAAAATCATTATCAAATGATTCTTTATTTAATTCATAATTGAAGTCTTTTAATAACTTGTTTACTTTTATAAAATCTTTTTCTTCTAATTCTCTAATCATTTTTTAACTTATTTTCCTCGGCTTCTGTTAATTTTAAATAATTAGGATTTAAATTGTGTGGATTTATTCCTTTATCATTTATATGTTTATTTATTATTTTTAAAACATCTATATTTGGTTTAATAACGCCAGCTATATTATCATAAGAAACAAACTCATAATCATCATTTAGATTACTTAATTCATCGCATGAAATTAGTTTATCCCCTTTTATACAGTTTAAATTATTATCATAAATACCAGCAAACACATTATTTCTTCTAGCATCTATCATAGGTACTATATATTTTTTAGAAGTATTTGTTGTAGCCATCAATTCTAAACTAGATAATGGTGTTATATCTTTTTTTAATGCCCAAGCAATAGTTTTAGCTACAGTAACTCCTACTCTAATTCCAGTAAATGATCCTGGACCATTCACTACAAATATCTTATCTATATTTTCTAGTTTTAAATCTAATTCTTTTAACCCATTATCTATAATAGGCAATAGTTTAGAAGACATATCTGATAAAATAGTTTCTTGATATATATATATAACTTCTTGATCGTTTATAATTGATACTGTAAGATTTGAAGTTGATGTATCAATTAAAAGACTTATCATAATACTGCCTCACATAATTCTTCATATTTTTGTCCATGAGGTGTGATTACTAACATTCTTCTATTTTCATCTATAACTTTTATTTTAATTTCTAATCTTTCTTCAGGTAATATATCTTTAATTGTTTTAGCCCATTCAATTATTACTATTCCACCTTTGTTATAGTATTCTTCTATACCAACACCATCAGTATTTCCATCTAATCTATAAACATCTATGTGATATAGAGGCATTTCACCTGAATCATATTCTTTTATTATGGTAAAAGTTGGAGAAGTAATATTTTCTTCAATGCCCAAAGCATGTGCGATACCTTTAGTAAATACAGTTTTTCCACTACCAAGTTCTCCATCAAGACATATAATCATATTTTCAAATTTTTCAGATTCAAAATTTTGCGCTAATTCAATTGTTTCATATTCATCGTTACAAATAATCTTATATTCCATTTCTATCACCATTATTATTATAACATTATTATAAATATTATTTCAATAAAAATAAATTATTTAACAACTTATTTACATTAAAATAATTTTTATAGTGGTTTTGTTATTAACTTACTTTCATATATTTAAAAATAAGCAAAAAAAAATTGGCGGCTTGCTATCTTCGCTGTTACACTATTTTCGCCGTTAAAGAGCTTAACTTCTGTGTTCGGGATGGGAACAGGTGTATCCTCTTTGCTATCGCCACCAATAAAATTATTAGAGAAATAATTCTCTGAAAACATGATAATGTGTAAATCTCATCAATTAGAAATATATAAATAGGACTAAATCCTCGATCTATTAGTACTGGTCAACTCAACATATCACTATGCTTCCATCTCCAGCCTATCAACCTTGTAGTCTTCAAGGGATCTTACTTCATAAAGAAAGGGAAAACTCATCTTGAAGTTGGCTTCCCGCTTAGATGCTTTCAGCGGTTATCCATTCCATACATAGCTACTCTGCACTGCCACTGGCGTGACAACAGATACACCAGAGGTATGTCCGTTCCGGTCCTCTCGTACTAGGAACAGCTCTCCTCAATTTTCCTACGCCCACGACGGATAGGGAC
>CALVVM010000064.1 GCA_944363855.1 uncultured Bacilli bacterium | reverse complement strand
TAAACATTAGTTAAAATGTCACCGATTTTATAGTATAATTTCTTTATAATTCCTCATTGACAACAGGGACCCAGTAAAAACTCTTTTGAAGTGCGTAATATCTTAAAAATAAGATATTACAGCAAGTATGACGAGTTATTACTGCCTATTATCAATGATTTGCTTATAAAGAAATTATAAAACTTAGTGGTGACATTTTAACTAAAGATATGGTGACATTTTAAAAAAGGATTAACAGTCTAAAAATAAAATGTTGATTTTATAAATTATTTATGATATATTAAATGTGTCAAGGAAACTTGCATATAATAAAAAAGGATACATTTGATTGCGAGAATCAGATGTAATCCCTTAATGGTATGCATCTGAAATCAACAACTGTTGAAATCAGATGTTTTTATTATCTAAATAGTAAGGTGATTACTATAAAAAATAATAGTAGCATTATAATAAATTGAGATAATTCTCTTTTTGTCATAATTAACCACCACCTTTCTTTTTCAAGAAAGGGAAAACAATCTGATATTTTTCAAATGTATCCATTACCGTTATATCAAACATATATTCTTATATCAATAGTATATGTTATTTTTTTAAAAAAAATAAGGATTTTTCAAACCTTATTTCTTCATTCCTTTTAACCCTTTAACTCCATAATTACTTAATATATTATTTTCAAAAGAATATATTTTTTTATGTCTATTTTTATAATCTTTAATACATAAAGTAATCATTTCATCTAATAGATCTTCATATTTTTTATCTGTTTTTTCCCATAAATAGAAAGCCAAAGATCCTGGGATTGTATTAGGTTCATTTATGTAATATTTTTTAGTTTTCTTATCTATAAGATAATCTATTCTACATACTCCACCTAAGTTAAGTGCTTTAAAAGCTTGTTTAGATGTCTCTTGTATATTTTCTGTCATTTCTTTACTAATTCTTGCAGGAATAATTCTAGAAGCACTTGCCATTCCTTTAGAAGGTCCTTTTAATTTACCTTTAGAACCACCTATATATTTATCTGCATAAGTTAAGAATTCATCATCACTAGTAACTTCTTCTATAACACTAGTTTCTTGATAAGAATAATTCCCAAGCACACTACAGTTAACTTCAACTAAGTTTTTAACTGCTTTTTCTACTACTACTTTAACATCATATTTCATAGCTTCTTCTATAGCATTAGCTAAATCTTTTTCTTCTTTAACAAATGTTATACCTACACTACTACCTAGAGTTGCTGGTTTAACTATTACTGGATATCCTAATTTTTTAACATTAGCAAATATTTTTTCACAATCATCAGCATATTCACTATCAAAAAACCATGTATAGTCTACTATTGGTAATCCCATATCTTTAAATACTTGTTTCATTACTACTTTATCTTGTCCAAGAGCACTTCCAAGTACTTTACTTCCTACATATGGAATACCTACACTATCTAAATATCCTTGAAGCGTTCCATCTTCTACATTATTTCCATGAACTATTGGAAAAGCAATATCTATATCAGTTATATTTCTTTTAAATAATCCTTTTGTATTTTGAAGATAAAACTTGTCTCCTATTTTAGTTAATACTACTTGTTTTGCATATCTTTTTAAATCATTAAAATCTTTATATACTTCTATATCCATTAACATTGGACTAGTATACCAAATTCTATCTTTACTTATATAGATTGGTACGATTTCGTATTTATCTTGGTTTATGTGTTCCATAGCTTGAACTGCAGTAATAACGCTTACTTCGTGTTCAACTGTTTCACCACCAAATATTACTCCAACTTTTATTTTCATATACATCTCTCCTATTCATTAAATAAGTCTGGTAAATCGTTTTCTAAAAGTACATATGTGTCTTTAGAAGCTAATCTATTCATGAGCGGAAAAGCATCTCTAACATCATTAAGTACAAATATTTTTTTCTTATCAAAGTTATTATCTAATAATCCGTCAAATATAGGCTTAGTTTGCTTTTCTCCTATCAATATTACATAATCACAAACTTTGCTTATATATTCTCCAAATTTATGATTTAATTCATATTGTTTAGGGCCTAATTCTATCATTCCAGGAGTTACTATTATTTTAGTTCCTTCCATAAGTCCTAAAACTTCAACTGCCATTTTAGATCCTACTGGATTTGAATTATAAGCATCATCTATAATATTAATATTACCATATTTCTTTAATTCTAAACGGTGTTCGATAGTTTTAACACTGCTTACACCTCTTTTTAATTCTTCAATACTAAGACCTAATTCTTTACCTAAAAGAATACCAGCAAGTATATTATATACATTGTGTTTACCAAGCAATTTAGTATTAAATGTATATTTCTTCTTATCACCCTTAAACACACAATCAAATGTAGTACCACTACCTGATAATTTAATGTTAGTAGCATATAAATCTACATCTTTATTATCAATGCCAATCCATTTAACATCACATTTATTTTTTATTTTGTATTTTAATTGATATTCATCATCACCATTTAATATAGCTAGTCCATCTATAGGCAAACTTTCAACAAGTTCAAATTTACCTTTCATTATATTTTCTCTTGAACCAAACGATTCTAGATGTGCTTCTCCAATACTAGTTATTATACCATATTTAGGTTTAACTATTTTACAATTTTGTTTAATTTCACCTATTCTAAAAGCACCCATTTCAGCAATAAATATATCATTAAATTTATCTAAGTAATTATTTATTGAGTTAATTAATCCATAAGGTGTATTAAAACTTTTTGGAGTAGCAAATGAATTTAATTTAACATTTAATATGTCATTTATTATATTTTTACTACTAGTTTTACCATAACTACCTGTAATACCAACTACTGGTATATTCATGCTTTTTAGTTTCTTTAAAGCTTGATATTTATATTTTAAATAAACACATTTTTCAATAGGTTTATTTATAACATTAGCTGTCATTACTACAAAGTAATTTAAGTATGTTACTAAACCTAATAGTAAGTAGCAATAAACTAAATTGTCATAACTAAAATTAATTATAAAAGGCATCATCATTACAAAATATATTAAGAACATAGTAAATGATAATCTCTTTATTCTAGCTGTTACAACTAATGGTTTTTTAGCTACTACTTTTTTCTTTCTATAACTAATGAATATAATTCCATATAGAATTATAAATGCTCCAATAGTAACACCTATTCCAAAGAAAAGTGTACAGATAATAAGCACAAATAATATATCACTTTCATAAGCAATTTTAGATATATTAGTTATTATCCATTTAAAATATCTTCTATCATCATCATAAAAGTTTTGTTGTAACATGTGAAATGATTTTTTTGTTTTAAATATTGTAAATATTAAATAAGGTAGAAGAGATATTAAAAATAATGTCATACTACTCGCCTCCTATAAAGTTTTTTAAAATATTTACTGTTTGATTAAGTCTTTCTAAATAAGCATAATGACTGCATCCTTCATAAGGAATAACTGCTGAATCACTGATTAATTCTTCAAGTTCATATGCTCTTTCTATTGGTACTTCAGCGTCCATTGTACCCCAAACAATAAGTGTAGGACATTTAATTTTTTTAACATCTTCTGTTATATCTAAATTAACATGTTCTACTAATATTTTTCTCATAAAATCACTAGCTTCTTTATAATCTCTAGAACCTATATGTTTTTTAGCAAATCCTTCTAATTTATTCAAAACAGGGACTTTCTTTAAACTTTTAAGTATTTTAGTTTTTGTACTAAGTTTTTTTATTTCTTGTTTAAAAGGACTACCAAATAATACTAACTTTTGTGTTTGATATTTACTAGCATATATTAAACTTATTTTACCACCAAAAGAATGGCCTACCATTATAGGATTAGTTACCTTTAGACTTTTTAAAAGTTCATGTATACAATCTGTATAATCATACATTGTCCAAATACTATCTGGTTCAGAAGAACTACCAAATCCAGGTAAGTCTACTATTACTACCCTATTATATTTTTGTAGTCTATCCCCTATCATTTTCATCATTTCTATATTTTGTCCCCAACCATGAAGTAATACTACAGTATTTTTTCCTTCTCCATAGTCTATATAATTGATATCAACATTGTTTATATGTTTAATCATTTTATCACCATTAACATTATAACACTTTTATAAGCAAAAAAAAAGAAATGTAAAGATATTTTAACTGTTTTTACATTTTTTGATATTTTTCTCTAATATATTTTACAATTTATTTTATCTAAAATATCTTTATCTTCTATTTTATTTATACCAAAACATTTCTTACCTAAATCTTTTAGAGATACTTCTAGGTGATATAAAGTATTATCTATAATTATAAATCTATCATGAAATATATTACTATATTTTATATTTAAATTATAAATCTATCATGAAATATATTACTATATTTTATATTTAAATTAGGATATTGTTCATTAAACTTATTTATATCTGTTTTAGTTAAATAGTGAGAACTTGTTACTAATTCTATACTTACATTTTCTTTTTTATACACTAACATATCAAGTATACTTTTATCTATATAATTATCTATTATAATTATTTTTTCTTTTGCTGATTTTATTAAATCTATTATTAAGCTATAGGCATCATATATTTCTCCATCAAAAAATATTTTTTGACTCTTTAATTTTTTAGGTTCTAATTTATCAAATAGTTCATCTATTTTAGAATCATGTTCTAAAAGTTTATATTCTGCCATCGTTAATCTTTTAAACATATCCTTATTTTCATTTATAAAATGTATCATAGCTACAAATGTATCCATTATTTTTATACTTACTTGCGTAGCAACTTTAGATTTTAATATAGTGGCAAGCATAGCAGCTCCTTGTTCTGTAAATACTCTTGGATTATATCTTCTACCACCATAATCATTTTCTAAACTTGAGGTCGAAAATTTCGACCTCAAGTTATAATATTCATAATCACTTAATTTCCAACTAAATCTCTCTGGAAATTTTTCTGGATTATTTTTTACTGCTTCATTTATTCTTTTAGTTTCTACATTATATAATTTAGCTAAATCACTATCTAACATTACTTGCTTTCCCCTTATTTTATATATATAAGATTTTCTATTTTTATTTCTTTTAGTTCGTTCACAAATACCTCCTATATATATCATTCTACAAAAATTTTAAATTTCCTTTTTTATTTCAAAAAAATTGATTTTTCATCAATTTTTGTCCAGATTTAAATATATTCTTAAAATTAATAAAGTGATTATACTTACAACTAACAAATAAACATTAAATACTATAAAGTTTTTAGTAATTAAGTTTAACATAAGTATTATTGTTGTATTTAGTCCTATATGCATTATAATAGGAGTTTTTAAAGTTTTATATTTTTCATATAGATAAATTAACATAAAACTAACTCCAAACGCATATATAGCATTTATAATATTTGTGTGAAATAAACCAAATATAACACTCGTAAGTATTATCGCTCTCATCGGATTATTAAATTCCTTTAATTTATTATAAACAATTCCTCTAAAAACTAATTCTTCTAGTATTGGACCACATATACCAGAACAAATTATTTGAACAATTATTGGTACACTACTTATTTCAAAACTATTTGTAAAGTGAAATAAATTATTTAAATGAAATAGTGTTATATTATAGATAAGAGAAATAGATATACCAAAAGCAATTGGGATAAATATATTTTTTATTTTAAAGTTATCCTTAGTTCTATATTTTTTAAATACTTTTAGTAATATAGGTAAAAATATTATAACAGTAATTAAAATTATTAAAAGTGATTTTGAATTAATATAATTTATAAGTCTTTCTTGATATTCAATACTTTTAATATATTCTAAAAAATCATTATTTGTCATTGTACCTTTTTCTTTTGAATTAAAAATACTCACAAAAATATAATTTATAATAAATGTCCCTAGTGAGAACAATATAGGCCAAACTAATACTTTTAAAAATTTTTTTATATATTTTAAACTATTTTTCACGTTTACCTCTTTTACTTTTTTTATCATTAACAAATCTAATTAGATAATCTCTTGTTGTTAATAAAAGTACACTTCCAAGTATTACAAATACTAAAAATTGTATAATATAAGCATCTACAAAAATAGATAAGATAAATGATATTACTGCACTAAAAACAAACCATATAGGTATAAAATTTTTAGAAGCAAGTTCAAGTAAAGATAGAACAATAATTAAACATAACCAAATCCACATCATAAATATCACCAACTTAATTATACTAATTTTTTAATCTTAATTCAATCTTTTTTTATTTGTGAAGCCTTCTTTATTATATTACTTCCATAAGTATCTTTTAATTTATCTAATACTTTGTCAAGCTCATTATTACTTTCTACTTGCTTTACATCCTCAAAAATAGATAATTGATGTGTTTGAATATTAGAGAATTTACTTAAAGAAACACCTACTAATCTAATACTTTCTTCATTCCATAATTCCTTAACTAATTCTTTAGCAATCCCATATATTTCATCTGTATTACTTGTAGCGTTTTTTAATCTTCTTTGATGAGAATAAGTTTTAAAATTTTTATCTTTTAACATTACCCCTACAAGCGATGTATACTTTTTATTTTTCCTTAAAGAAATGCTTACATTTTCTACTAACGGATATAAAAATTTATAAATATCTTCTAAACTATTTAAATTATAACTAGTAGTTGTAGAATTACTTATACACTCGCTTTCACTTCTTTTTACATTTATAATACTATCATCTATTCCTTTAGCACTGTTAATTATTTTTTCAGTTTGATTTTTAAAATATTTAGATAGCATACTAGGATTAGCATTAGCTAAATCACCTATTGTATTTATATTAAGCTCTCTTAATTTTTTGCTACTACTTTTACCTATTCCATATAATTCTTCTATTGGAAGCGGATACATTTTTTCTATTATTTCTTCTTTGAAGAGAGTGTGCACCCTATCTGGCTTTAAAAAGTCACTTGCCATTTTAGCACACAATTTATTATTAGCTATTCCAATATTAACTGTAAATCCTAAAGTATCTTTTATTTCACTCTTTAATTTGTAAGCAAATTTAATAGGATCGCCATATAATTTTCTAACTTTTGTATAATCTATAAAACATTCATCAACGCTTAATTTTTCAATATCAGGTGTATATTTACTTATAAGTTCAAAAAGTTTATTAGACATTTCTTGATATAACTTATGATTTGGTGGGAATATTTTTAAATCATTACATTTTCTTTTAGCATCTCTTATAGTTTCAGCTGTTTTTACCCCTTTGCTTTTTGCAACCATACTTTTAGCAAGTACTATTCCATGTCTTTGAGATTCATCTCCACCTATTATGGATTCTATATTTCTTATATCTATTTTATAACCTTTATTTAATAAATCTACTGCTGTCCAAGAAAGAAAAGCATTATTTACATCTATGTGCATAAATATATTATCCATAATTATCACCACTTTAATTATATAAAATATATTTTTTTTAGTCAACAAAAAAACGAACACAAGTTCGTTAATTATAAAATTTAACAAATACCATTGTATCTTTAATTTTAAATTGTTTATCTTTATAAAAGAAATGTGCGATTCTTCTTTGATTTCCTAAAGTAAGTTCTAAATATTTAATATCATTTTCTTTTACTAATTCTTCTACTTTTTTAAATAATTTAGATGCATAACCTTTTCTTCTATATTCTTTTTTTACACCTAAATAACTTATAAAATAATATTTTTGATTCTTAATATATTCAAATCTTTCTTCTAAAGCAACACTAGCAACTACTTCTTCATTATCTTTAATTACTAATACTTTATTCTTCTTTATCATTTTTTCAAGTGCTTCAGCATTTGCTTCATAACCAAATATTTCATCTATAAATTTAATATAACTACTTATATCTTTTTTCTTTAAAGTTTCAACTTCTATACTCACAATATCTACCTCTTTATAATTATAACATAGATATTTTTATAAGTAAATTATAGTTTTAATTTTATAAAAAAAATAGGTTTCCCTATTTATTCTAATATATTTTCTTTTAAATTAGACAGTTTATACCCTTTTGATTTTATATGAATTATTATAGTTGAAAGTTCTTTTCTTACTTGTGAATTAATTTTCAAAGAAAGTATAGATCCAGATTCTAACTTCTCTTTTATATCTACTAGAGGGGTATTTTCTGAAATTACTACAGGTTTGATTGTATAATTATTTTTTAATACGCATTGTTCTAAATTAGTTTTGTTTTCGTTCTCGTTATAACAAAATCCTACACTTTGCTTATTTATCTTTTTTAAAACCATTTCCATCCATTCAAAATCAGAACTAGTATAATCTTCCATTAAAGGGGCTACTATATGATTATTTTTTATTAATTCTTCTACTAAAGTGTTATTATTAATAAACCAATTATAATTTACAAAAAAAGTAGATTTAACATTATAATTATTTAAAATATTTACTATATCAGTTATATCTTCATCTTGTTCCACTTTAAATATTAAGCTTACCATTCTTTTACTAGGATTCCCCTTTATTATATATTTATCTATGTTATCAGTTAAACTTATTTTAGGTTTTTCATAATCATAAACAAATAATTTATCGTTAAAATATCCATTAGTTTTCATATTCTTATAACTTTTATTTACATTAACTTCTCTCTTATTAACACCCGGTATTATTGTATTATTATCTATTATCGCATCTATAGAATCCAACTTATAATCATCTTTTTTATTCTTTATTTCTATCATTATTTCATCCATATCACTTACTACAGTAGCTGTTTGTTCAGTCACAAAAAAACTAAAACATGTTAAACTAATTAGGCCTATCATCTGAAATGCTTTTTTCATGAAATCACCTAATTAAATATATGTTTTAGTTTGCTTTGTATACTAATTTAAGTCTTTTAATTCATCTAATACAAACTTACCATCTTTACGAATTAATACATCATCAAAATATATTTCTCCTCCCCCGAATTCTTCAGTTTGTATGAGTACTAGATCCCAATGAACACTAGATATATTTCCATTAGAACAATCTTTATAACATCTACCAGGAGTAAAGTGCAGGCTACCCATTATTTTTTCATCATACAAAATATCTCCCATTGGTTTAGTAATCATAGGATTAAATCCTAGTGAGAACTCACCAATATATCTTGCACCTTCATCTATATTAAAGATTTCTTCTAATTCAGATTGGTGTTCATTCGCACTACAATTTATTATTTTACCATCTTTAAATTCTAATCTAATATTATTAAATATATTACCACGATATGGAGATGGTGTATTATAAGTAATTACTCCATTAACACTCTCTTTAATAGGTGCAGTATAAAGTTCTCCATCTGGTATATTTGCAGTACCACAGCAAGGGATAGCGTTCATACCTTTAATACTAAATTCTATATCAGTATCTGGTCCTAATATTCTAACCTTATCAGTTTTTTCCATTAAATCTTTTAAAGGTTTAATCTTTTCATTTAAACTTTTATAATCAACATTCATAACATCCATTGAATAGTTATAAAAATCATCATATTTCATTTTAGCTTTATATGCATCAACTAATGATGGATAATTTAATAATACCCATCTTCTCTCATTTATTCTAATATCATCTATCTCTTGTGATTTACTTCCTAATTCTTTTCTTATATCAATAGATATATCTTTATCTTCATATTCATTTTCTGTATAACATATCCTTATAAAGCAATCAAAATTATCAACTTCATAACTTTTCATTTTTACCATTTCATCAATAACTTCACTACTGGCATTTTCTTTTATTAAAGTTTCTAACTCATTATCAACTAATTTTACAAAAGGTATACCTTTATTTTTATAAATATCTTTTATTAAACATTTTATAAGTGGTTTACACATACTACTTTCATATTGAATCAATACCTTATCATTTTCTTTAACATCTATACTATAATTAACAATAGTATTACTAAGTTTACTTAATCTTTCATCCATATTATCACCAAATCTTTCTCTTTACATATTATACCATGAAAGGCGGTTTTTTATGTATAATTCTTATCAAATTCCAAGAAGTTTCAATAACTTTTTTGATAGCTCTATGAATAAACCTATAATGATCAGTAATTCTGATAGCAGACTTATAGGCGGTGGATTTGCTGGGCCATTTTTACTTGGAGGTATTACAGGTGGATTAATTTCTCCTTTATTCTACAATAGACCTAGACCGTATTATAATAACTATTATTACTACCCTCCTTACCCACCAAGACCTTATCCTCCATATAGACCATATTAAATAGAAAAAAGTCTAGCGAGCGAACCTTTATTTATATTAATTTAAGATTACTCATTATCTTCAAACATTTTTAAAATATTTTTAAAACATTCAGGTAATTCACACTTAAACTCCATATATTCTTTAGTTTTAGGATGATTAAAACATAATGAATAAGCATGAAGGCATTGTCCTGTTTCATCTATTATTTTTCTTCTTCCATAAACAGGATCATTTACTACAGGGTGATTTATATAATTCATGTGAACTCTTATTTGATGAGTTCTTCCTGTTTCAAGTTGTAATTCTATTAAAGTAGCTTCTTTAAATCTTTTTAATACTTTTAAATGAGTAATGGCATCTTTACTATTTATACTAGTAACTGCCATTTTTTTTCTATCTGTATTATCTCTACCTATTGGAGCATCTATAGTTGCAGTATCTTCTTTTATTACTCCCCAAACTAATGCGATATATTTTCTAGTTGTTTCTTTTTTACTAAGTTGATCAGCAAGTATTTCGTGTGATTTATTGTTTTTAGCAACCATTAAAAGTCCTGTTGTATCAGCATCTATTCTATGTACTATTCCTGGTCTAAATTCTCCATTTATGTCACTTAAATTTTTAGAATAGTTAAGAAGTGCGTTTACAAGCGTGCCATGATTATTGCCTACTGCTGGATGAACTACCATTCCATTAGGTTTATTTACTACTATTACATCATCATCTTCATAAACTATATCTAAAGGTATATTTTCTGGTTCTATATTCATTTCTTCTTCAACATATTCCCCTACAGTTATTACATCATTTTCTTTTAATATATAACTATTTTTAGTCTTTTTACCATTAACTAAAACGGTTCCATCACTTATCATTTTAGCTATTTTACTTCTACTATAATCTAATTTCTCACTTAAGTAAGTGTCTATTCTATTATTTACATCTTCACTTATTACTATTTCCATAAATCCTCCTTAATCATTCTAATTAAAATGATTAAAATAGCTATCACAATATATATATCAGCAAAATTAAATATTGGAAAATAGTAACTTCCAAATTTAAAACTTAAATAATCTATTACATATCCATGTATTATTCTATCTATTAAATTACCTACTAATCCACCTAATAAAAGTGAATAAGAAAATATATCTATATCATCTATTACTTCTAAGTTTTTTATATAAAATATTAAACCTATTAAAGCAAGTAATCCTATAACTATAAGTAATATTCTATTATCACTTAAAATACTAAAAGCAGCTCCTGTATTATGTACGAGTGATATTGAGAAAAAATCTTTAATAACTATATAAGTTTGATTTAAAATCATTTTATTACTTATTGCTATTTTAACTATTTGATCTATTACAACAAATATTACTCCAAAAAACAAAACATCTTTTAAACCTTTTTTCATTTTATCACCAACACAATTATAACATAGAGAATAAAAAAAAAGAAGATTACTTCTTTATTTTATCTATTATTAAATGATCATAAGCTCCTGTACTTAACACCTTATCGCAATCTTCAAATGTTTTTCCAGTTAAAAATCTACCTTGAGCATCTACTATTTCACTTCTAAGTATTGATTTACTTATTTCGCATAACATTCTTTCATAAAACAATTTGTCTTTTTTAGTTTTTGATTCTATTATTAATTTATTTAACTGTTCAAATCTTTCTTTTAATTTATCTATACTATATATTTCATAAACACCTAAATCTTTATTATTTATTAAAACTAATTGCTCACCAGGTTCTCTTTTTGTGTTTGCCGGAATAAATATTCTACCTTTTTTATCTACAGTTAATTCACTTTGTCCAAATATAGGTTTTTCTCCAAACATAGTATTTCCCCCTTTAACGTGTTATATTATACACAAATTTAAGGAAAAAGCAAATTAAAGAAGCTATATGTATATAGCCTCTTTCTTTTTATTATTAATCATATTTTTATTTAATTTGTATAGCACAACTTCATGATTATCTAATGATTTAGGGACATCTATAAGTCTTTGATTAGTAGAACCTCTAAAAGGACAATCTAAACTTTTTAATTTAGGATCAAACTTACCATCTATAAGTACATCTATATTATTTAAAAAATCTAATATATCTTTACTTCCTTTGTTTATAAGTTCTTCATAAGTGAATCCTGTATATGTCCATACATTCATACCAAGTTCGTGTACTTTTTTAGCAAGTATACTACACTCTTTGGCTTGAAACATAGGATCTCCACCTGAGAAAGTAACACCATCTTGACCAGATAAGTTTTCTATTTCTTCTATCACATCTTCAAGTTCTACCAAATCTCCACCATTAAAATCATGGGTCTGTGGATTATGGCAATTAGGACAATTATGAGAACAACCTTGAGTCCAAATAACAGTCCTTACACCAACACCATCAACTATACTATCTGTTTGTAAATCTGCAGCTAATCTAATTTTCATTATTTAGCACACTTTTCACTATTCATTACTTCTTTGATACCAGTGTGTTTTACACGATCCTTTTCTTCTGCTCTTTTACCGTTGTTGAATCTTTTTACATCTCCACTTAAGTATCCTGTAACTCTTCTAATTCTTTCGAATCCTACACCTTCACCAACTAATTTTTCCATAATTTACCTCCTTAACATCCACATTGATAGTTTCTTACTTCTTCAAGTGGTACAGCTTCAAATTCTTTACGCCCACATCCTGGACACACATCTCCAATTACCCCTACATATCCACATACCGGATCTCTATCTACTGGATGGTTAATAGCACCATAACCAATTCCAACTTCTTTCATCATTCTAATTACACTTTCAAATGCATCAACATTCATAGCAGTATTTCCATCAAATTCGATATAAGAAATATGACCACCGTTTGTTAATTCATGATATGGAGCTTCTGTTTCAAGTTTATGTTTAATTGAAGTATTGTAATAAACTGGAACATGGAATGAATTTGTATAGTAACTTCTATCAGTTACGCCTTTAATTTTCCCATAGATTGCTCTATCTATATTAACGAATCTTCCAGAAAGCCCTTCTGCTGGTGTTGCTATTAATGCAAAGTTTAAATTGTAATCTTTTGAGAATTCATCAGATTTCTTTCTCATAAATCCAATTATTTCTAATCCTAATTTTTGAGCTTTTTCTGATTCACCATGGTGTTCACCTATTAAAGCTTTTAAAGTTTCCGCAAGACCAATAAATCCTAAAGTTAAACTACCATGTTTTAATATTTTTCTCATTCTATCTGTAGGTTTTAACTTATCTCCATCAGTCCATACACCTTGTTCAATTAAGAATGGGAAGTTATAACATCTCTTATTACATTGAATTTCAAATCTTTCTAATAATTGATCTCTAACAAGTTCCATAGTTTCTCCAAGTTCTTTATAGAAACCATCCATATCTGCTTTATCTCTTTCTTTTAAACAGATACCATGTTTAATAGCTATTCTAGGTAAGTTTATTGAAGTAAATGATAAGTTACCTCTACCACCTGTTGTTTGATTATTTAAATCAGTTATATCACTCATAACTCTTGTTCTACATCCCATATAACCTACTTCAGTTCTATAATCACCTGGTTTATAGAATGAAAGATTAAATGGTGCGTCTAAGAATGAGAAGTTAGGGAATAATCTTTTTGAAGATACTTCACAAGATAATTTAAATATATCGTAGTTTGGATCTTCTGGATTATAGTTAACTCCTTCTTTTACTTTAAATATTGATACTGGGAATATTGGAGTTTCTCCTTTTCCTAATCCAGCATCAGTAGCTTTTAAGAAGTTAAGTGACACCATTCTTCCTTCTGGACTTATATCTGTACCAAAATTAATTGATGAGAATGGTACTTGAGCACCTGCTCTTGAATGCATTGTATTTAAGTTATGAATAAATGCTTCCATAGCTTGATAAGTTAATCTATCTGTTTTAGCAAGTGCTTTTTCATAAGCTTTAGTAAATAATCTTTCTAGTTGTTCTGAATCTTTATATATAGGTTTAAATATTTCTATACTAAAGTTAATACTTTCTAGCTTATCTATTTCACGAGCAACTCTATCCATACTGATATGACTAAGTAATCCTTGTAAATCAAGATAATCACTTACTTGTTGTTTAAATTGTTTTTTAAATGTCATAAGTACACCAGGTGCCATAAAGAAATCAAATGCCGGAATACTTTGTCCACCGTGTTGATCATTTTGGTTTGCTTGAACAGCTATAGCTGCAAGTGCACTAAAAGATGCGATATCTTTAGGTGGTCTTAAGTAACCATGACCTGTTGAAAAACCTTTTTTAAATAATCTATCAAGTTCAATTTGCATACAAGTTGTAGTTCCCATTGCAAGGAAATCCATATCGTGAATATGTATTTCTCCATTATCGTGTGCATCTGAGAATTTTTTCTTCATTAAGTATGCTTTAGCAAACTCTTTTGATACTGTAGAACCATATTGAAGCATAGTTCCCATAGCTGTATCTCCATCTACATTTGCATTTTCTCTTTTTGTATCATCTTCTGAAGCGGATTTAAGTCCTAAACCTTCAATCGTTTTTAAGAACTTATGCATTCTCTTATCATCAACAAACATTTCTCTTGATTGAGTACGTCTATCTCTGTATTCAGCAAATGATACATAAACTTCTTCATATCCTTTTTTCTTTAAAGATTCTTCAATTAAATCTTGTATCTCTTCTATTTTTATTTTATCAGTATAATTTTTTTCTATTTGTTTAATTACTTCGTTATAAACTTTAGTAATATCTTTATCATCATATTTATATTTTCCTGTTTCTTCATCTTGTTCATTTACACTATCAAAACCTTTTTTGATAGCAAGTGCTATTTTAGTACCATCAAAATCAACTTTTTTACCATTTCTTTTGACTACTACTAACTCTAATTTTTCTTCTGTCTCTGTCATAAACCTTACTCCTATCTTTCTACATTTTAAGTATATCATCACCCTGTAAAAAAGGCAACTGTTTTTTGCAAAAATTAAAAAAATATTTTTTTGATTTTTACATTTTTCTGATTTTTTAATTTTATCAAAAATAATAACCCCTTATTTTTCAATACTTTTTGATTTTTATATTTCAAAAAAAGTGACTTTTTTAAAAAATCACTTTTTTACATTTTTTATTTTTTTGTATTTTTTATTTCAAAATAAAATTTAGTGCCTATACCTTTTTTACTATCTACACCATAATCAAAATCGTGCTGCAAAAGGATAT
Source organism: uncultured Bacilli bacterium (assembly GCA_944363855.1). GTDB lineage: Bacteria > Bacillota_I > Bacilli_A > RF39 > UBA660 > UMGS1613. The sequence continues at coordinate 2,637 of CALVVM010000064.1, read as the reverse complement.
TTTTAACTATAGAAAGGCCAAGCCCAGTACCATAAGTAACTCTCTTATATTTTTTATCTACTTTATAATATTTATCCCATATATAATTTATATCTTCATCATCAATTCCTTTACCTGTATCTATTACTTCTACCCTAATACCATTTTTTATTTTTAATAATTTAACATAAACCTTTTTATCTTCACCAGTATAGTTAATTGCATTATTTATTAAATTATATATTACTTGTTCTATTTTCTTTTTATCAGCTAAAACTTTGTAATCAAAACCAATATATTCAATCTTATATCCATCTTTTTCACATAAAACACTAAACTTGTCTACAATTGTTTTAATTACATCATTTAAATTAAACTCTTCTTTTTGTAATTCTATTTTACCAGATTGCATTTTAGATAAATCTAATATATCTTCGACAAGTAAATTTAATCTATCAACTTCATCAATTATAGTGTTTAAATTATTTTCTCTTTTTTCTTTATTTTTGTATGTTAAATCTTTTACTATTTCAGCATTTGCTTTTATTAACGTAAGTGGTGTTTTTAAATCATGAGAAACGTTAGCTAACAGTTCTCTTCTAAGCACATCTATTTCAGATAAACCTTCTACCATATTGTTTAAAGTTGTTTCTAACTCTTTTATTTCCTCTATATCTGAATCTGTTTTAAATTCTACATTATAATTTCCATTTATCATCCTTTTACTTGTATTTGTAAGTTTTTCTATTGGATTAGATATTTTTCTAGATATTATATTACCAATTAGAAATGCAAGTATTAAAACAATCATCAAGATCAGAATAAGTTGTCTTTTTAATAAAGATACTGTCGCTCCTATAGGTTCAAGTGAAGTACTTATAAAAGCATAAGTACCATCTTCTATTTTAACTCCATATATAAGTGTTTTATTTTTAAAATTAGGATGAATAATCTTATAAGTAATAGATTTTTCTCCACTAAGCATAAACTCTAATTTATATTCATTTATTTCTCTACTATTTATTAAACAGCCCCTACTTGTACTATCAGTAGAATATGATATATTACTATTTTCTGTAATTTCAATACAAACATCTTTTTCAAAAGAAATTTTATTTAATTCATTTTGATAATCACCACTTGTATATTTTTTAGATATTTGAGTAGCTATATTTTTTATTTCACTTTTTTTACTTAATTCATAATATATGTCAAGTGATAGTATTTGTAAAAACCATATACCTAATATAATTACAAATGCGAATATAAATAAATAAAGCCAGACTTTATTCTTTAACTTACTTTTCTTCATATCTATAGCCAATACCTCTTACTGTGGTTATCAAATCTCTATATTCACCCATACTATTTCTAAGCATTTTTATATGAGTATCTATAGTTCTATCATCTCCAAAAAAATCATATCCCCATATTTTATTAAGTAAGGCTTCTCTTGATAGAGCTATTCCTTTGTTTTGTACAAAATATACCAACATTTCATATTCTTTAGGTGTTAATTTAATTTCTTTATTATTTATATGTACAGTATGACCCAAATAATTTATCCTTAAATTTTTATAAACATATTCATCATTAGTTACTTTATTTCTATTAGTTACTACTTTTATTCTAGCAATAAGTTCTCTAGGACTAAACGGTTTTGTAACATAATCATCTACACCCATATCAAAACTTTGTAATTTATCAAATTCATCTGCTCTAGCAGATAACATTATTACAGGTATATCATATATTTTTCTTATACTTTTCAAAGCTGTATAACCATCCATTTTAGGCATCATTATATCTAATACTATTACATCTATATCAGATTTTTGTTCTAATATTTGGAGTGCTTCCAAACCATTTTCTGCTTCTAATACTTCATAACCTTCACTTACCGAATATTCTTTTATGACTTCTCTTATACCTTTTTCATCATCTACTATTAGTACTTTCATAAAAACACCTCTACTTTTATCATATCACTTCATAAGTAACTTCTTTAATCATAAGAGTTATATCCCTTCTTTATAACTTAATTATATCACAATATTTTGTTTTGAAAAAATATTTAACCCCCTAGGTATTTTGACACAAATATCAAAATACAGATGGTGTACAATCCTAATTAATAAAAATCAAAACTTTATCAATGTTCGCTTTTTTTGAAATATACAAATAGTATAATTATATGTAGGAACATTTAATATGAGTGTCGGCCTCCATTCTGATAAAGAAAGGAGGTAGATATTAATGAAAACTAAAACTTTCATTGTTAAAGTTTTAAAGCTTGTTGCTATCATTTTATTACTTTCTACCTTACTGGTGCTAGCAATAAAAAAATAGACACTCTTAGATGAGTGTCAACCCTATTTATTAGAGGCGACATTCACTTGCAAAAATGAATGTTCCTCATTTTTATTTTATGCAAGTTTCCTTGACATATTCATAATAACATAAAAAAGAACTTTTTGCAAGTTCTTTCATTTATATCAAGTTCAAACCTAAAGTTCGAACAGATTCGTCACTGGAGCGAATCACATACAAGTTACGAACTTTATTCTCTTTCTGTATTCATTATATATTAAAATTAATATATTTTCAATATTATAATTTCAACATTCTCCAATAGTATAGATTATTTTTTGTTTTAAT
>CALVVM010000063.1 GCA_944363855.1 uncultured Bacilli bacterium | reverse complement strand
CAGAGGATTATAGTGGCTCTCGTTACGAGCCTGTAACAGATAATATGTATACAGAAGCAGTAACTGGATATATAGAAAAATAAAAAATTAAATATATATGCTTATGGTATAATAAATAGGATATGATTTGCTCAAATGTCTAGTGAAAGTGTAGTAAACTTTTTGATATACTCTAGGCAAGTTATCCGAATAATACAAAATAAAAAGAAAGTAGGTAATTCTCGTATTATAATTTATGCTTTTCATCTCTACTAATAGGTGTATTTGTAAGGTAGTATTATAATTATATATAAATATACTCTAGTGCATAAAACCTCTTAAAAAACCTTAAAATAGTGCCTATAAGTCTTATGGTATGCCCTCATAATATTTTTACAAAAACATTTTAATATTATTTGGAGGCTTGTGTATAGTCTTTTGTAAAAACAAAAATAAGTGAGTTTAGTTGCTCGTTTGTCATATAAAATCTATTTCCAATTTTAGTATATTATACTTCGTTATTCTTTACCCAACTATAAAGAGTTTTATAAGATATGCCTAGTTCTTTACTAGCAGTTTTTAATGGTATTAAGTCTTTAATATCTAACACCTCCTCATATATATAGTAGATTTCTAGGAACTTTCTTCAACTTTTGTATAAAAAATAGAAAAAATTATGTTATAATTAAATAAAAAGAGTGCTAACACTTAAAAAGTGATTTGTTAAAATCACTTTTTACTATATTCATTATTAACTAACTTTTCATAAGGTGCTTTCTTTTCAAGTTTATTAGAATTATCCATAATATCTTGAACTCTATTAAATCCTTCTTCAGTTATATAAGTAGTTTTATACCAAGAATCTGCTTCTCTATATCTTTTAATAGTTTCTGTTAAATCATTTAAAGAAGTATCAGGGAAGTAATTAGTTATAATTTCAGCTAATTCTTTATCAGTGTGATTAAAAGTATAATCCAGTCCCTTTTGAATAGCTTTATTAAATCCTTCTATAATGTCTTTGTTATTTTCTAAATAACTTTTTCTTGTCATAAAAGTAGTATATGGAACTTCACCACCTAATTCACCTAGAGAAGCAACTACATATCCATATCCTTGTTTTTCTAATTGAAGCCCTGTTGGTTCAAATAGAGCTACATAATCTCCAGTACCACCTATAAATGCTCCTGACATAGAAGCGAATGCTATAGATGTGTCAAAGTTAAGTTCATCTAATTTTATACCATTTTCATTTAAAGTATAAGCAAGAGTCATAGCAGGCATACCACCCTCACGTCCAGCTATTATATGGCTACCTTTTAAATCTTTTATATCAAACTCTTCATCAGTTCTACCAATTATAAAACTTCCATCTCTTTTAGTTAATCCAGCAAAGTTAACTAAATAATCTTTTTCTCCACCAGTATAAATATATATAGATTGCTCACTACCACAAAATCCGATTTGTGCATCTCCACTCATAACGCTTGCTGCTACCGCATCCGCACCACTAGTCAAAATGATATCCGCATCTATACCGACTTCTTCGAAATAACCTAAACTATCAGCTACATACAAAGGTGTATAAAATATACTGTGAGCAACCTCTGCAACTGTAATTTTAGTTAAGTTATCTTCCGTATTATCTTTACCTTTTCCCATAAATATACCAATCGTAATTAGTACAATCAGTAATAAACAAATTAAACTACCAATAATCTTTTTCAAAATATTTCCTCCTATTTCATAAATATTATATTCAAGTATTATTTTTTAGTTAATAATTTTTAAAAACTATTGAATTACAAACTTATGTTTGATATAATTGATAATAGTGAGTAGGGGAGATAAAATGGATATTAAATCATTAAATAATAAACAAAAAGAAGCAGTAATAAATACAGATGGGCCTATGTTAATACTAGCAGGAGCAGGAAGTGGTAAAACTAAAGTTCTTACTACTAAGATTGCTTATTTAATAGAAGAAAAGGGAATAGATCCATATAATATTCTTGCGATTACATTTACAAATAAAGCTGCAAATGAAATGAAAGAAAGAGTTAAAAATATGTTAGATATAGATACTAATATGATTCAAATATCTACATTTCACTCTTTTGGACTTTCAATAATAAAAAGGCATTATGAAAAACTTGGATTTAAATCAAACTTTACAATTATTGACTCAGATGATTCACTTTCTACTGTAAAGAGAATATTAAAAGATATGAATTTAGATCCTAAGTTTTTTAATCCAAAAACAATAAGAAATAAAATAAGTTCAGCGAAAAATGAACTTATGACACCAGTTGAACTTGATAAGTTTACTAACAACGAAATAGATGAAGTGACTGTAAAGGTATATACAGAATATCAAAATAAGTTAAAAGTAAATAATAGTTTAGATTTTGATGATTTATTAATGCTTCCAATAGTTTTATTTAATGAAAATAAAGAAGTATTAAAATATTATCAAGAAAGATTTAAGTATATATTAATAGATGAATATCAAGATACTAACCATGTGCAATATATACTTACTAAGATGTTAAGTGCGAAGTATAAAAATATATGTGTAGTAGGAGATCCAGATCAAAGTATATATGGATTTAGAGGTTCTAATTATAAAAATATTTTAAACTTTGAAAAGGATTATAAAAATACTAAAGTAATACTTTTAGAACAAAATTATCGTTCTACTAAAAATATATTGGGTGCAGCTAACGATATAATTAAAAATAATAAAAATAGAAAAGAAAAAGAACTTTGGACTGACAATAATATTGGAGATAAAATTAAATATAAAAGATGTGATGATGAAAAAGATGAAGCTCACTTTGTAGTAAATAATGTAAAAAAACTTATGAATGATGGATGTCCTTTAGAAGAAATTGCAGTTCTTTATAGAACTAATGCTCAATCAAGAAATATAGAAGAAGCATTCTTAAGAGAAAATATTCCTTATAAAGTAGTAGGTAGTTTTTACTTCTATAATAGAAAAGAAATAAAAGATTTAATTAGTTATTTAAAACTTATTTATAATCCTAGTGATGATATAAGTTTAAATAGAATAATAAATGTACCTAAAAGAGGTATTGGTCTTAAGACTATGGAAAGCTTAACTACAAAAGCTAATATATTAAATGAAAGTTTATTTAATACTATTGATAGTGGGAAAGAGTTGGAGTTTAAAAAACTTATACTTGAGTTCCAACAAATGAGTGAAGAATTATCTCTTACAGAACTTGTTGATTTGATACTTGATAAAACAGGTATAAGAAAAGAATTAGTCAATGAAGATACAATAGAATCACAAGGTAGATTAGAAAACTTAGAAGAATTCAAGTCTATAACAAAATCTTTTGAAGATAGAGAAGGAATTATATCACTTTCTGAATTTTTAGATGAAATAAGTTTAGTTTCAGATAAAGAAGAATATAAAAATAGAACAGATGTAGTAACTCTTATGACAGTTCATTCTGCTAAAGGTTTAGAGTTTAATCATGTATTTATTATTGGTCTAGAAGAAGGCATATTCCCACATAGTATGTGTCTATATGATAATAACGAAATAGAAGAAGAAAGAAGACTTTGTTATGTAGCTGTAACACGTGCTAAAGAAAAGTTAACTATAGTAAATACAAAAAGAAGACTTTTATATGGACAAGATAGTTATAATCCACCTAGTAGATTTATAGGGGAGATAGATAATGAATATTTAGATAAAGAAGAAATAAAACAAGTTAATAATAACTATAATAAAATATTTAAAAGTTCTAATATCAATAAATATGAAGAATATACACCTGGAGAAAAAGTAATTCATGATAAATATGGAGAAGGAGTAATTATAACAGTTGAACCTTCAATACTTACAATTGCTTTTGCTCATCCTCATGGACTTATTAAAATTATGAAAGGTCATAAAAGTTTAAAAAAAGTAGAAGATTAAAAAAACGACTTACAAATTAAATGTAAGCCGTTTTTTTTGAATAAATCTTTAATATAGAAAGGTAGGAGATAAATATGAAAAAAGGATTTACACTTATAGAACTATTAGCTGTAATAGTAATATTAGCTATAATAGCATTAATCGCAACACCAATTATATTAGGAATAATCAATGATGCAAGAGAAGAAAGTAATGAAAGGTCAGTAGAATTGTATGTATCAGCAGTAAGAAATGCAATAGCAGCATATCAATTAACTGGAACAAGTGCACCTAAATCATTTGCAGATTTAACTATCGAATATGATGGAAATGTAGAATGTGCAACAGAAGAACTATATGAAGATGGAAGTTTTTATATAGCAAATTGTACAGTAAATGGTACTGCTGTAGACTATACATATGGAGAACAACAAGTAACACAAGTATACAAACCACAATACTATAGTTGGAGTTCTGGAAGTGTAGGTGGAAACTTGCCAGGTGATGCAAAACAAACCGTATCAGAATTAAATCCAGGTCATCCATTTTACTTAGGATTTGATATAGAAGAGGGAAAAGTATCAGCTGCCTATACATGTTTTACAAGAAATGAAACTGAATACTGCTTGAAAGGCTATGATACAGGAAGTTTTGAAACAAATACAAATATCCTAAAAGATGCGTTTAAAGATTCGCTAGATAGTTGTTCTTTGGCTAATAATGGTTATACCTGTATTGCAGATGGCTTTAATGTGTCTGAGTATTCGGAAGGCCAAGTTGATGCAGTTGCTATGGCGAGCTTGGAGGCGAAGTAGTATGTGCTGTCTATAAAAATGACTATGACTATGTTCTATTTGAATGCTTTGATTTTAATTCATAGTGTGAAATATTGTTTTTTATAAGATATTTAAAATCTGCCTATGACAGATTGATTATGATATAAACAAACATTAACAAAAAGTAAGATAATTGTCTTACTTTTTTTATAAATTTTCTAAATCGTCTTGAAAAGAATTCGAGTTTATAGTATATTAGATATGCTAGGTAGGAGGATGTATATGATAATTGGTATTGATAAAAAAGAACTACAAAAACAAAGAGAACAAAAATACAATGAATATGCAATACTATTAAATAGTAATAATCCTTCTAGTGAAGAATTAAATGCTTTAAAATCAGAGTTAAAATATTTAGATGATCAATTAAATAGAATTACAGGTTTAAATGAAAAGAAAAGATTAGAACAAGTAAAAAATAAGAAATCTGGTATAGAAGAAAGAAATAAAGATAGTTATTATGCATTTAAAGATAAGTATAAAAAGATATGTAATATGAAATTAGCGACTACTCGTATAATAGGTATAATAAGTGAATTACAAAAAGAAGAATATAAAAATGAGAAAGTTATGAGAAAGGTAGCTTAATGGAAGTACAAAAAGAAGCCTTTAGTGGTTTAATGGAATATTACAAACTTTTACCAAAAGAAACAAAAAGAAAAGAAATAATAGATGAATTAGAAGAACTTATATCTAATTATTCTAAAATATGTACTCAGTTTGGTGTTATGCCTAATATGATGCTTAATAAAGAAATGCTTAATATAAATAGAAAAAATGTAACTGAAGATGAGTTTCTACACGCTTTATTTGCTTATTTAAACACACTTCAAGATATAAGCGCACAATTTATAAATAAGATGAGTGATACATTAGAAAAAAGATAAAAACATATTTAAAAAGATATGTTTTTTTGTTATAATTTATATGGTGATGAAAATGGAATTAATAATAGGTTCACATGTATCGTTTAAAAAAGATAGACAAATGTTAGGTAGCGTTGAAGAAACATTAAAATATAATGCGAATACTTTTATGTTTTATACAGGGGCTCCACAAAATACAGCTAGAATACCTATAGATAATGAATTAACTAATAAAGCAAAAGAACTTATGAAAGAAAATAATATAGATATAAAAAATGTAGTAGTTCATGCTCCATATATTATAAATTTAGCTAATGCTAATAATTTTGATTTTAATGTAAGATTTCTTAAAGAAGAAATAAGTAGAGTAGAAAGTTTAGGAGTAGATAAATTAGTGCTTCACCCAGGTAGTCATGTAGGACAAGGTGTAGAGATTGGTATAAAAAATATAATAGATTCTTTAAATGTATCTTTAACAGATAATACTAAAGTAACAATCTGCTTAGAGACTATGGCAGGTAAAGGTAGCGAAGTAGGTAAGTCTTTTGAAGAAATAAAAGCTATTATAGATGGAGTTAAATATAAAGATAAAATAGGCGTTTGTATGGATACATGCCACTTGAATGATGCAGGGTATGATTTAAGTAATTTTGATGCAATATTAGAAGAGTTTGATAAAATAATAGGTCTAAATTACTTAAAAGTAATACATATAAATGATTCTAAAAATCTAATGGGTGCTCATAAAGATAGACACGATAATATAGGTATAGGTAATATTGGATTTGATAACTTAATAAAAATAATTTATCACGATAAATTAAAAGGAATTCCTAAGATATTAGAAACTCCTTATGTAGAACAAAATCCTCCATATAAAGAGGAAATAGAAATGATAAGAAATAAAAGTTTTAATAATAATTTAATAGAGGATATTCTAAAATAAATATCCTTTATATCTATTTTTATAGTATAAGAATAATTCTTTAACTTTAATAAATTCTTCAGAATTGATATTATTTTGAACTAAATTTAAATACTTATCTTCATTAATTAAGATATCTTCAAAATTATTTTGAACTAAATTAAGTAAGTATTCTAATTCATTTTGATTTAAATTAATATCATTCTTAATTGCAAACTCTCTTAAATTATCGATAGTTAATTTATCAACATAATTTTTGATTAAATTTTTCATATATTCACCATTATAATATATGATTAAATAAAATAATAATGAATAAAATAAATAGTAGGTGATTCTAATGATTATAATAAATAAAGTCTTTTTTCAAATTAAAATAATAAATGAAGAAAAAGATAAACAAATATAAGTATTATAAAAAAAGAGTAAATATAGAAGAAATAATTGAAAAAAGATATAAAATATTAGTAATCATAATAATTATAATAATGGCACTACTTTTATCCGCACTTTTTTATGTACAAGTAATTAGAAATAGATATTATAGTGATAAATTAAATACACTTACTGTAAATATTATAGAAGGAGATTCTACTCCAAGAGGAAGAATATATGATAGAAATGGAAATGTTATAGTAGATAATACATCTGTAAAAACCATTTATTATAAGAAACCAAATAAAGTAACAACAAAGCAAGAAATAGAAACTGCTTATAAAGTAGCTGAATATATAGAAGTAAATTATAAAAAACTAACTGATAAGATGTTAAAACAATTTTGGATATTAAATAATAGAGAAGAAATAAATAAAAGAATTACTGACAAAGAATGGAAAGATTATGAAAATAGAAAACTAACTTTAGATGATATAGATGCTTTAAAGTTAGAAAGAGTAACACAAGATGATATAAAAGATTATGAAGATATAGATAAAGAAGCATGTTATATTTATAATCTTATGAATAAAGGATATTACTATACAGAAAAAGTTATAAAAAAAGATGATGTAACAGATGAGGAGTATGCTAAAATAGCAGAAAATATAAATACATTATCAGGTGTCAATGTAAAACTAGATTGGGAAAGATATTATCCTTATGGTAATACATTTAAAACAATTTTAGGTAGTGTATCATCTAGTAGTAGTGGTATTCCATATAATTTAAAAGAATATTATCTAGATTTAGGATATGCTTTAACTGATAGAGTAGGTACAAGTTATATTGAATATCAATATGAAGAATATTTAAAAGGTACAAAAGCAACTTATCAAGTAAATGATGATGGTAGTTATACTGAACTTACTAAAGGATCTAGAGGTAATGATATAGTGCTTACTATAGATATTGAACTACAACAAGCAGTAGAAGAAATTTTGGAAGAAGAGTTGATTATTGCCAAAAAAGAAAAATATACTGAATATTTTGATAAATCATATGTAGTTATAAATGACCCAAATACAGGAGAAATACTTGCAATGGCAGGCAAACAAATAATAGAAAATGAAGATGAAAACTATTCTATATATGATTATAGTCCAGGAGTAATAACAGGTTCAGTAACTCCAGGATCTATTGTAAAAGGAGCTTCTCATATAGTTGGATATAATACAGGTTCATTACAAATAGGAGAAGTTAGAAAAGATGAATGTATAAAAATAGCTGCTACCCCTATAAAATGTTCATTTAGAAATTATGGCTATATAGATGATTTAGCTGCTTTAAAATATTCATCAAATGTTTATCAATTTTATACAGCTATAAAAGTAGGAAAAGGAAATTATAGTTATAATAAACCATTAAAAATAGATGAATCTGCTTTTGATATTTATAGAGATACATTTGCTGAATTTGGATTAGGTGTAAAAACAGGTATAGATTTACCTAATGAGTCATTAGGATATGAAGGTACTAATAGATTATCAGGATTACTTTTAGATTTTTCAATAGGTCAATATGATACATATACACCAATACAATTATCACAATATATGTCTACAATAGCTAATGATGGAGTAAGATTAAAACCATACTTATTAAAAGCTGTATTTGCTTCAAAAGAAGAACCTTTAACAAGTTTAATTTATGAAACAGAAGTTAAAGAATTAAATAAAGTAAATACAGAAGCTAAGTATTTAGAAAGAGTAAAAGAAGGGTTTAAGCAAGTAACTGCACCGGGTGGTACAGGATCTGGCTATATAGATTATAGTTATAATCCCGCTGGAAAAACAGGGACTGCTCAAAGTTTTTTAGATACAGATGGTGATGGAATAATAGATACCGCTACTACAACAGCTACATTTGCAGCATATGCTCCATATGATAATCCAGAAGTAGTTTTTACTGTAATTTCACCTGATGTAGCGCCAGAAGAGGTCTCATATTCGAACATGAGTCGTGTAAATACGCGAATAAGTCAAAAAGTTAGCAAAAAATACTTTGAAATTTATAGATAATTTGCTATAATATATTGGAACATTAAAAAAAGGAGGAGAAACTATGGCAAAAAAAGGAGAAGCTAGACAAAGAATAACTCTAAAATGTACTGAATGTAAAGAAGAAAACTATCGTACAGAAAAAAATAAAAAAAATACTACAGATCGTTTAGAATTAAATAAATTCTGTCCAAAATGTAAAAAGAATACTCTTCATAAAGAAGCTAAATAGTATTAAGACTTTAGTAAGGAGAGGAGGAATATAATGATTAACGTAAATGATATTAAAAATGGTATGACAATCCTTTTTGAAGATAATATATATACAGTACTTGAATTCTCACATGTAAAACCTGGTAAAGGTGCTGCATTCGTTCAAGCTAAATTAAAAAATCTTCGTACAGGTTCTATAGTTGAAAAAAGATTTAACTCAGGTGTTAAATTAGAAAGAGCTATCGTTGAAAAAGTAGGAATGCAATTCTTATATGCAAATGGGGATTCTTACAATTTCATGAATATGGAAACATATGAACAAATAGATTTAACTAAAGAACAATTAGGTGATAATGTTAATTACTTAAAAGAAGGATTAGATGTTTTAATTTCTTTCTATGAAGGAGAATTATTAGGTATAATTTTACCTGCTCAAGTAGATTTAAAAGTTGTTAAAACAGAACCTGCTGTTAAAGGAAATACTACTAATAATGCAACTAAAGATGCAGAATTAGAAACTGGATTAGTTGTAAGAGTTCCTTTATTCATTGAAAATGATGAAGTTATCTCTGTATATACAGAAGATGGTAAATACGCTTCAAGAGCTTAAGAAATTAAGCTTTTTTGTTATAAAAATTAAATAATTGTGCATAATAAAAAGAAGATAACTTATTTAATATAAAGCTATCTCCTTTGATATCAACATTCTATAAAGTTATAAACTATAATACAATTAGTTAAATTACGACATTTTTATAGACTGTTTTATTGTTCTTCAACTTATTTAAATGATTTGCAAAATATTTAAACAACATTTATTTTTAATGATTTTTATACTAAAGCTTAGACTGTTTTATAGAAATAAGAATAAATATATTTTCTTTTAATTTAAATAAATTATATATATTTTAATATTATTTCCTTGAATTAAAATATAATTTGTGATATTATTTATATGATAGGTGATTATATGAACAATAAAGGTTTTACACTCATAGAATTAGTCGCAATTGTTTTAGTAATTGCTGCTATGTTCTTAGTAAGTTTTCCTAGTTTACTTAATTTATCAAAAAAAGATGAAGAAAAAAAATATGATAGTATGGTAGAAACACTATGCTTAGCTGGTGAAACTTATATATATAATAACGAATCTGATTTTAAAAATCTTATGGTTGTTGATAATAAAATAGAAATAGTTATAAGTGAATTGGTAATAAATGAAATGGTAAAAAAGGATACAACAAATCCAAAAACAAATAAGAGTGTAGAAAACGATAAATTGATATATACAGTATTAAGTGATAAATCATTAAATTGTGAATATAAAGAGGGGTGATAATATGTTAGAAATAGGAGAAATTGTAAAATTAAGTAATGATAAGGAATATATAGTAGTAAATACTATGAATCTACACAACATTCGTTATGTATTCCTAATTAGTAATTTTAAACCTTTAGATATAGTGATAGGAACTGAAAAAATTATTGATGAAGATATAGTTGTAGAAGAAGTTAAGGATAATACTGAATTAGACTATGTTTTAAGCCAATTTGCTCTATCTAAAGATGGTGAAGATGAATTTGACGAATAGTGTAAAATGTGTTAGAATATTCGTGATTTTGGAGGGGATATAATGGAAAATAATTTAGAAATATTAGAAAATATAATGAAACCTTATTTTGATAAGAAAAAAGAAATAGATAATGTGCCTGTAGCTTTAGAAAACGAAAAGAATGAACAAGCTAACAAAATTCGTGAAATGAAAGCTAAAAGAATAGGAAAAAGAAAAGAATTAGAAGAAGAATTAGAAAATTTAAAATTAAGAAGAGAATCTGCTATTAATGATTTTAAAGAAAAAATGTCAAGAGAAATAGAAGAGTATATTGGAAATGCTCAAAATAGTAATTCTAATTTTTTTGCTAGTTATGGTTCTATGTTAAGAAAAGATTTAGAAAGAGAATATAGTTTTAAATTAAAAGAATTAGAAGATAATTTTAAAGATCAAGAAGAAGCACTAGTAGCTGAATTTGCTAAATTAAAAGTTGATTTAAGAGAATTAGTAGAAGTAAAAGGAAGCTTAAGAAAACAATTAATATCTGAGCAAAAAAGATTAAATTTTGAATTAAAGCAACAACAAATTAATTTTGATTCTGCTATGTTAAAATTAGATGCTTTTAAATATGAATATAACGCTCAACAACAAGTAATTAATGGAGCTGATTGGAGAGCTATTTATGAAGAAAGTAATAAAATAGCTGACAAAATTGATGAGATTAGAAAAGCATTAAAAAAGGTTGAAGAATATTTAAACTTAACTGAATTAACAAAAGAAGAAACTGCTGCCGTTATGAGATCTATGACTCCTTGGGAAAAAGAAGAGTATGACAGAAGAAGAGGCAATGACAACAGTAATGTATATAGTGAAAATAAAAAAGAAATTCCAATTGAACCAAATGAAGATTTAGTTGATATAGAAGATCCAGTTCTTTCTAACTATGAAGAAAAAGATGAAAATACTGTTGTAGATGATATGGAAAACTTACTTAAAACTATATATAATGACATAGTTAAAGAAGCTATGAAATTAAATAGTGTTAAGTTAAATGAAAGCAAAACAAAAGATAATTTATATATTAGTTCTAAATCTGGGGATGAACAATATAAAGAAAATGGAATGATTGATGAATCTGTTAAATTACCATGTGGTGAATATGTAAATATGGATGATATCAATCAAGCTGTAAATAATTTATATAATAAAACAAAAGATAGAAAATATATAGTAAAAGAAACTGGAAAAGAATATAAAATTTCTAAATCAACTGTTGAAAAATTAAAAAACAAACTAAAGAAATGTAGTACAATAAAGTTAGTTAAAGAAAAGAAAGTTTCTAAATTAGATTTACTTAAAATATTTGGTAAGAAAAAAGCAAATAAAGTAATGAATGAAGTAGAAATGTCAACTTTAAAAGATGTTAATGTACCAGAAGGTGATTACATTAATAGAAATGAGTTAATTGCTAACTTAGATAATTTATTTACTACTAAAAAATTAGAATGGTTAAAAAAATTCTCTAACACATTAAAAGATAAAAAAGATTTATTAGCAGGATTTTTCAAAAAGAAAAAAGAATATGAAGGATTAGAATTAGATGATGACTATCACATCAAACAAAAATAATCAAGGAAAACTTGATTATTTTTTTGTTTTTTCTTTAAAATGAAAATTATTTTTGATATACTATATATTAGGTGGTAGCATGGACTCTAAAATTAAAACATTAATAGAAAAATTAAGCTTATCTAAAGAGTGTATAGATTATTTAGAAGGAGCTAAATTAAATAGAATAGTTGCTAATAAAGAAAAGACTAACTATTGTTTTTATATTGATATAAATAATACTTTAGAAATATCTTTATATGAGGAGTTTATTAATAAATTAAAAGATTCTTTTAATACTGTAGATAACGTAAATGTAGTTTTTAATGTAGAAAATAAAAATAAAAATTTATTAGTTGATTATTTAAAAAATATAATAAGTTTTTATAGTAAAGAAAGTTCTATGTTAAGTATGTTTATAGATAATAAAATAGAAGTAGAAGATTCTAAAGTAGTTACATATGTAGATAATGTTGCTGAATTAAAGAAATTAGAAGAATATAAAATAAAAATAGAAGAATATTTAAATAGAGTTGGATATACTACAAGCTTAGAAATATTAGTGGATGAAGAAGAGTCTTTAAAAATACAAGAAGAAATAGAAAATTCTAAAGTAGATGGAAGTAGTGTAGATATTTCTGTTTTAAAAGAACAACCTATAGTAGAAGAAAATAAACCGGCTTGGAAAAAGAATTACACACCTAAAAGAATTGAGACAGTAGATGATCCAGATGTAATTCTCGGTAGAGTTATTGATACTGATGTAGTTAGAATAGATACCATAGTAGGCAAGACTCCATTAGTAACTGTAGAAAGTGAAATATTTGGGTTAGAAGTAAGAGAGACTAAAACAGAATTAAGAATATTTACTTTAAAAATTACAGATAGAACAGATAGTATATATGCGAAAATATTTGTTAATGGAGAAGAAGAAACTAAAAGATTATCTAAGGCTTTAAAAGTAGGTAAATGGTTTAAATTTAGAGGTTCTATAAAAGAAGATAAATATAGTAATGAAGATGTACTTAGTATTATGGATATTAATATAAGTAATCATGAAGATATTAAATTAATAGATGATGCTCCAATAAGAAGAGTAGAGTTACACGCTCATACTATGATGAGTCAAATGGATGGTGTAACTAAACTTGATTTAGGTAAACATACTTGTGAACTAATTAGTAGGTGTATTGATATGGGATATAAAGGGGTTGCTATAACAGACCATAATGGTTGTCAGGCGTTCCCAGTTGTATATGACATAATTAGATCTCATAATAAAAAAATAGAAGATCCTAAAGATAAGTTTAAAGGTTTATACGGAGTAGAATTAAATTTAGTAGATGATACAGTTAATATAGTAGTAAGACCTAGTGATACTGAATTAAAAGGTACAACTTATGTAGTATTCGATACTGAAACTACAGGTTTTAATGCAGCTGGTGGAGATCAAATGATTGAAATTGGTGCTGTTAAAATATGTGATGGAAATATTATAGATAGATTTGATGAATTGATAGATCCACGCATACCTATACCAGAAAAAATAACTGAACTTACTTGTATAACTGATGAAATGGTTAAAGGTAAAGATGATGAAGAAACAGTAACTAAGAGATTCTTGGAGTGGGCAGGAGACCTTCCTATGGTTGCTCATAATGCTAAATTTGATATTTCATTTATTGAAACGGCTATGAGAAAATATAACTTAGGTGAATTTAAAAATACAGTAATAGATACATTAGAGTTATCTAGAACTCTTGATCAAGGCTTTGCTAGACATGGTTTATCAGCTTTAGTAAAGCGTTATAACGTCCCTTGGGAAGAAGATGCCCACCATAGAGCTGATTACGATGCTGAAGGAACTGCTTTAGTATTCCATAAAATGTTACAAAAATTAATATCTCAAAACTTTAAAGTAATATCTGATTTAGATAAATTAATATCTAAAGATGAAATACATAAATTTGGTAGGACATACCACTTTAATGCTATCGCATTAAATAAAACAGGATTAAAAAACTTATTTAAAATTATTTCACTTGCTAATACAGTTTACCTTTATAAAACTCCTAGAATACTTAGAAGTAAACTAGAAGAGTTAAGAGAAGGATTACTTATAGGTAGTGGGTGTTATGAATCAGAAGTATTTATTCAAGCCCGTAGTAAAGAGGGACAAGAATTAACTAATATAATCAATTTCTATGATTATGTAGAAGTACAACCTCCAGAATGTTATAATCATTTAATACAAACAAGTGACTTTAAAGATGAAATAGAGTTACAAAATCATATAAGAAAAGTAGTAGAAGCTACAAAAGAAGCAGGTAAAATAATAGTTGCTACAGGGGATGTACACCACTTTACAAGAGAAGACAAAATATATCGTGAAATAATTGTAAACCAAAAAGTACCTGGTGGTGGAAGACATCCACTTGCTAAAAGTAGTATAACTAAAATACCTTCAATGCACTTCCGTACAACAAGAGAAATGTTAGAAGATTTTGAATTCTTAGGTGATGATTTATCATATGAAATAGTAGTTGAAAATACTAATAAAGTGCTTGATATGGTTGAAGAAATAGAAGTTATCATAGATACAGGTGGTATACCTTTTTCACCAAGAGTAAAAAGTGATGATGGTTCATGTTACTTAGACTGTCCTAGAGTTGTTACAGACTTAGTATACGAAAAAGCAAGTGATTGGTATGGTAATCCTTTACCACACAACATAGAAGGAAGAATCTCTACAGAATTATATGGTGACATTGTTTACAAATGTTGTTTAGATACTGTAAAGAAAGAAAATCCTAATTTAGAAGGAATAGAATTAGATACTAAAGTTTATTCTAAAGTTCATGACATTATCTTAAAAGGATTCGATAGTGTTAAAGATATGTTAAGAGAATATCTAAAAGAAAACTGGACTGAAGAAGATGGGAAATTAGATGATAAATCTTTAGATAAAAAATTAAAGAAGAACTTAGGTGGTATTATAGGTGGAGGATTTGACCCTATATACTTAATTTCTCAAAGACTTGTTAAACACTCAAATGATGATGGATATTTAGTTGGTTCACGTGGATCTGTTGGTTCAAGTTTCGTTGCTACAATGATGGGCATAACAGAAGTTAATCCACTTCCTGCACACTATAGGTGTTTAAAATGTAAACACAGTATATTTAAAGATGAAAATGGTAATGATTTAGGCGCTGAATATTCTAGTGGATTCGATTTACCAGATAAAGAGTGTCCAAATTGTGGAGAGAAAATGTATAAAGATGGTCAAGACATGCCATTTGCTACTTTCCTTGGATTTAATGCAGATAAGGTGCCAGATATAGACCTTAACTTCTCAGATTTAAATCAAGCTTCTGCTCACGAATATACAAAAGTATTATTCGGCGTAGATAATGTTTATAGGGCAGGTACAATAGGTACGGTTGCTGATAAAACTGCATTTGGATTTGTAAAAGGATATTGTGAAGATAAAAATATAGTTATGAGAACGGCTGAAATAGAAAGACTTGCATTAGGATGTACAGGCGTTAAAAGAACAACAGGTCAACATCCAGGTGGTATAGTAGTTGTACCTGATTATATGGAAGTATCAGATTTCACCCCTTTCCAATTTCCAGCTGATGATCCAACCAGTCCTTGGAGAACAACTCACTTTGATTACCACGCAATCGATCAAGATTTATTAAAACTAGATATTTTAGGTCATTCAGATCCAACACAACTTCGTATGATTCAAGATTTAACTGGAACTGATATCCTAAAAGTTCCAATGGATGATAAAGATACAATGAGTATATTTACATCTACTAAAGCTTTGGGTGTTACTAACGAACAAATTATGTGTACAACAGGAACACTTGGTATACCTGAGTTTGGTACACCATTTACAATAGGAATGGTTGCTGAAACCAAACCAACAACATTCGCAGAACTTGTTAAAATATCAGGTCTTTCACATGGTACTGACGTATGGCTTGGTAATGCTCAAGAACTAATTAAAAATAATATAGTTCCATTTAAAGAAGTTATAGGATGTCGTGACGATATCATGGTTTACTTAATGTATAAGGGTGTAAAACCTATAAAAGCATTTAAAATAATGGAGTTTGTTCGTAAAGGAAGAGCATCTAAAGATCCAGAAACATGGGCAGGACATAAACAAACAATGGAAGAAGCAGGGATTGAAAAATGGTTCATTGATTCTTGTGAAAAAATCAAATACATGTTCCCTAAAGCACACGCTGCTGCTTATGTTATGAGTGCATTTAGAATTGCTTGGTATAAAGTTCATATGCCTGTATATTTCTATGCTTCATGGCTTACTAGTAAAGCTACTGATGTAGATGTAGAGACAATGATTAAAGGTTATGATGCTATAAAGAATAAAATAATTGAAATACAAAATAAAGGTTATGAAGCTACTAATAAAGAACTTGGACAACTTGAAAGCTTAAAAGTTTGTTTAGAAGCAACAGCTCGTGGTATTAAGTTCTTACCAGTTGATTTAGATAAGAGTAATGCTACCGTTTGGGGAGTTAAAGATGAAACAAGTATTTATCCGCCTTTCGCAAGCATAGATGGACTTGGAGATACGGTTGCTAAAAACATAGTAGAAGAAAGAGAAAAAAGACCTTTCTTGAGTATTGAAGAAGTTCAATATAGAGCTAAAGTATCAGGTACTCTTATAGATAAAATGAAATCTATGGGAATATTTGATGGAATGAGTGAATCTAATCAATTAAGTCTATTTGATTAAAAAAATAAATTTATAGTATTTTTGCAAAGTTGTAATAATAAAAACTACAGTAAACAGTAATCTGTCTGTAGTTTTTTAATTGCTGTAAAAATTAGAGTGTAATTAAGTAAAAACGCTCGTTTGATTAATAATTTTGTATGTGTTATCTTCTTTAAACAGGAGGTTAGTATGAATTATCATAACGAAATAAAAGAAAAACTAATAAACAATGAGGTATATAAAAAAGTAAAAGACTATAGTAAAAATAGAAATGAACTTGAAACTTATTATAATGTAGGTAAACTTATAATAGAAGCTCAGGGCGGAGAGAAGAGAGCTAAATATGGGGATAATTTAATAAAAGAATATTCTAAAAAGTTAACTAAAGAAGTAAGTAAGAAATATGGTGAAAGAAATTTAAGAAATATGAGACAATTTTATATTATGTTTAAAAATGAGATTTGGCATTCAGTGAATTCCAAATTAAGTTGGAGTCATTATAAGGAACTGTTTTCTATCAAAAATAATATAGAACTTGAATATTATATTAAAATATCTATTGAGCAAAATTTATCTTATAGACAGTTGCATGACAAAATAAAAAATAAAGAGTATGAAAGATTATCTATTGAAGCAAAAAATAAATTAAGTAAAAAAGAAGAAGTAAAAGTAAATGATTTAATAAAAAATCCAATCTTAATAAGAAATAGTTATAATTATGAAAAAATAACTGAGAAAGTATTAAAACAATTGATACTAGAAGATTTAGATAATTTTTTATCTGAATTAGGAGAAGGTTTTTTATATGCAGGAAATGAATATAAAATAAAAATAGGAGATAGATATAATTATATAGATTTACTCTTATATAATATTAGATATAATTGTTATGTAGTAGTTGAATTAAAAGTAACAGAATTAAAGAAAGAATATATAGGTCAAATAAGTACATATATGAATTATGTTGATAAACACATGAAAAGTATAAATCAAGATAAAACAATAGGAATAATAATATGTAAAAAGGGTAATGATTTTGTAATGGAATATTGTAGTGATGATAGAATATTTGAAACTAATTTTATACTAAAATAAAAACTCAAAAGTTAATTTTTACTTTTGAGTATTTCATCAACAATACCATATTCTAAAGCAATACTTGCATCCATAAAATTATCTCTATCGGTATCCTTTTCTATAATATCTAAATCTTTTCCTGTATTTTTAGAAAGAATCTTATTTAATTTTTCTTTAGTCTTTAAAATATGTTCAGCAGCTATCTTTATCTCAGTTGCTTGACCTTGAGCACCACCTAAAGGTTGATGTATCATAACTTCACTATTAGGTAGCAAATATCTTTTTCCTTTTTTACCGCTACTAAGTAAGAATGCTGCCATAGAAGCACATATCCCAATACCAATTGTAGAAACATCACTATTTATATAATTCATAGTATCATAAATAGCCATTCCATCAGTAACACTCCCACCAGGAGAGTTTATATAAATACTAATATCTTCATTATTTAAAGAATCTAAATAGAGTAGTTGAGCAACCACGCTGTTAGCTAAATTATTATCTATTTCTCCATTTATAATTATAATTCTATCTTTTAAAAGTCTTGAATAAATATCATAAACTCTTTCACTATTATTTACTTTATCTATTACTGTAGGTACTAACATATTATCATCTCCTATGTATATAATAGTAATAAATGGCTTATTTATGCATAAAATAAGTCGACAAAATATTTTTTTTTTGGTAAAATGATTATGTAAGGTAGATGATAATATGAATAAAAAATTTAAAGTTACATTTAGAGGTGCCGATGTAGTAGAGTTTGATGAAGGAACAACTTATAAAGAAATTGCAGATCACTTCAAACACAATTATAATTATGATATTTTAGCTGCTAAAGTAAATAATAATTTAGTTGATTTAAGTGATACATTGAATAAAAAGTGTAATATAGATTTTTTAGATAGAAGTACATCTGTAGGAAATTCTATATATGTTAGAAGTGCGAGATTTATACTTGTACTTGCTGTTAGAAATGTATTAGGGTCTGATGCTGAAGTAATAGCAGAACACTCAATAGATAAAGGAGTATTCTGTACTATTAGGAATGCTAAAGTAAATAAAGATATAATAAATAAAATATATAAAGAAATGAGAATGATAGTAGAAGAAGATTATAAGTATACTAAACTTAATGTATCTAGAATGGATGCTATTAAATTCTTTAAAAAAATGGGTAAATTAGATAAAGTAAATGTATTAAAGTATATTTCGAATACATATATCAATCTTTATAGAATAAATGATTTATATGATTATTTTTATGGAAAAATGGCTTATAGTACAGGACAAATCAATGAGTTTAAATTAACATATACAGGAGAAGATGGATTTGTAATGTCTTTACCTGATATAGAAAATCCAGAATGTGTATTAGATTATGTACATCATGAAAAAGTATTTGATAAGTTTTTAGAATATACAAAATGGGGTAGAATATTAGGGGTAGAACATGCTGCTGATTTAAATAAAGTTGTGTCACAAGCTAAAATTGGAGAACTTATAAATCTTGCAGAAGCGCATTATGATGCACAGTTAGCTAATATAGCAGAAGAAATTTATACTAGTAAGAAAGATATTAAATTAGTTCTTATAGCTGGTCCATCATCAAGTGGCAAAACAACAACTTCTAAAAAATTAGATATTTATTTAAGAAGCAAAGGATTTATTACTCATCCAATTGCTTTAGATGATTATTTTACTGATTTAGATAAAAGACCACTAGATGAAAATGGTAAACCTGATTTTGAATCAGTAAGAGCCTTAGATATAGATTTATTTAATAAAAACTTAACAGATTTATTAGATGGTAAAAAAGTTAATTTACCAACATTTAATTTTGTATTAGGTAAAAGAGAATATAATAGTAATTACTTGCAATTGGGAGAAAAAGATATAATAATAGTAGAAGGCCTTCATGCTTTAAATGATGAACTTACTATGTCTATAAATAAAAATCAAAAATACAAAATATATATAAGCCCTTTAACTCAAATGAATGTAGATCATCACAGTCATATTCATACAAGTGATATTAGGAAACTTAGAAGAATTGTTAGGGATAGTAAAACAAGAGGATATGGAGCTAGAGAAACACTTAGAATGTGGCCTGAAATAAAAAAAGGTGAAAGAGAAAATATATTTAGATTTCAAGATGATGCCGATGTAGTTGTAAATTCATCTTTAATATATGAAGTTGGTGTTCTTAAAACTTATGTTGAACCATTACTTTTCAATGTAAATGAAGATGATCCAGAATATCCAGAAGCATTAAGGCTTATAAATTTCTTAAGGAACTTTTTACCAATACCAAGTGATGATGTTCCATCAAATTCAGTTTTAAGAGAATTTATAGGGGGAAGTTGTTTTAAAAATTAGAAAGAAGGTATAATTATGATAAGAGTTGCAATAAATGGATTCGGTAGAATTGGTAGATTAGTATTTAGAATAATGGAGGAAGATCCTAATTTTGAAGTTGTTGCAATAAATGATTTAACAGATGCAGAACAATTAGCGTATTTACTTAAATATGACACAAATCATGGGAATTATAGAGTAAATGAAATAACTTTTGAAGGTAATTTTATAGTAGTTGGAGATAGAAAAATAAGAGTATATTCAGAAACAAATCCAGCAAATTTACCATGGGGTGAATTAAACGTTGATGAGGTATTTGAATGTACAGGTAGATTTACTGATAAAGATAGTGCAAGTGCTCATATAACTGCAGGTGCTAAAAAAGTTATAATAAGTGCTCCAGCTAAAGGAGATTTAAAAACAATAGTATATAATGTTAATGAAGAAACATTAGATGGAAGTGAACAAGTTATAAGTGCAGCTTCTTGTACAACAAATTGTTTAGCTCCTGTACTTAATATTTTAGAAAAAAATATAGGCATTAAAAAAGGATTTATGACTACAGTTCATGCTTATACAAATGATCAAGCTACACTTGATATAGCCCATAAAAAAGGTATAAATGCTAGACGTGGTAGAGCATGTGCAGCAAACATAGTTCCTTCTTCTACGGGTGCCGCAAGTGCTATAGGACTTGTTATACCATCACTTAAAGGAAAACTAGATGGCGGAGCTCTAAGAGTTCCAGTGCCTACAGGTTCAGTAATAGATTTAACTTTAGAACTTAATAGAAATACATCAGTAGAAGAAATAAATAATTTATTTAAAATGAATGCTAATGAAACAGTAGGATTTACTATGGATCCAATTGTATCAAGTGATATTAGAGGTTCATATTTAGGAGGACTTATAGATGGTCAACTTACTAAAATTATAGAAGTTGATGGAAAACAACTTGTTAAAGTTATTGCTTGGTATGATAACGAAATGAGTTATTCAGCTCAAATGGTAAGAACAGCTAAATATTTTGGTAATATTTAATTATGTTTTATATACAGTTAATCGGAATATTAGGTTTTTGTATAGTAGTATTATCTTTTTACAAAAAAGAAACAACAACTATACTTATGTATCAAATAACATCCAACTTTGTTTATGCAGTTCATTATTTCTTACTTGGAGGATTATCAGGTGCATTTTGTTGTGTTATAGGTATGATTAGAAATGTAACTTTGATAAAATGTGATAATAAAAAAATAATTTTACCTATATTTATAACAATCTATTCTTTAATAACACTTCTTTTCTATGAAGGAATATATTCCTTATTACCTATGATGGCAAATTTATCATACTTAATAGAAATGACGTATAAAAATAAAAAAGTATTGTTAAAAGGTGCACTTGTTAGTTCAAGTTGTTGGATAATATATGCTATATTTGTAAGTTCTTATGTAAGTATAGTAACAGAATCAATACTTTTAATTTCTAATACAATACAGTTAATAAGAATGATAAATAAGCAAAAAATTAAACTTGGAGTCTAGTAAAAAAACTAGACTCGTTAAATTCTAAGTAAAGTGCACAATTAAGTGCATTACGACCTAAAATGTGCATTTTCATAAGAAAATGCACATTTTTTAGTCGTTTTAAGAAGAAAATAATATCCAAAAATAAAAAAAGTGATA
>CALVVM010000062.1 GCA_944363855.1 uncultured Bacilli bacterium | reverse complement strand
AATATTATACAGTTGAACATAATAAAATTTTTTTATCAACATATAAATCTATATGGGGAAAGGGGCTTTATTGCCTTTTTTTCAAAAACTTGTTTTTTATTTATGTATTTAGAATGCAATAGCATATCTTAATATTTACTCCAACATAAATTCCATTTCTTTTTTAGTTGTACTTTTTCGTGCAACTAAAAACAATGTAGCAATTCTTCTACATTGTTCGTATCTTAATTATTTTTCTTTTAGTTGCTTATTCGTATCAACATATCTTCCACCAATAGCATTTTCACTAGTTATAGCTCTACAACCAGTTTGAATTTCATAAGATTCTCTTGCTATTTTAGATACTTCACCACCTCTTTTAGCAACTCTCAAATTTTCCTCTAATCCTTGTGGTTTTTCATTTTTTGCAATATCTCTAGTAGTTAACTCTCCTAGGTCAGTTAATAGTACTTCTATATCAGTCATATTATCTCTTAATGATTCTTTTCTTATCCCTTTAAATTCTTTGTATTCTTGAGCCTTCATTCCTGACCAGGTTTTATAGATTTCATTAGTTAATATTGCATATTCTTTATTACTTTCTATCCCATTCTCTTTCCAGGTGTTTGTTAATTTCTTACGATTTATGATTGCTTTTATTCTAGCTTCTATCCATTCCAATGTATATCCTTTTTTCATATAATAATCTATCATTTTATCTATTCCTTTTGATGGATCAAATACATTATCTACTTCTTGTCTTCCTAGTTTAGCAAGCCATAGTTTAAAAGGTTCGGCCTTCTTACTTGGAACGGATTCTATTAATCTAAATATTCCTTCTGTATCTAGTACGTCAGTGTTTCTATACTTTCCATCGGGAGCTTGCAATTTCAACTGGTTACAATTTGTAACCGTTTCATTTCCTTCTTCAACTAATCTATGTTTTAAAACCTTCCAATAATTTCTTGGATTAGGGCTATCCGTTAAAATACCTATTACATCTACAACACTAAAATAGTAATCTTCTATTTCTGCATCCCACATACTTCTTATTTCTTTTCCTTCAAAAAGATTTGTCATTGTTTTTAATTTGTTTTCTTGCATTAAAGCACATCCTTTCTTTATTTATTATTAAATAATACTAAAGCGTGATGTGTTGGTACTTTAGTTTTCTTTTATTTCTAAAAGACTTCTCCTCTCATATAGATTTTGTCCTACTCTAAATCAAAATAACACTTAATATTCCCCGTACTAGCGAGGTTAGACCTTAATATTATTACAATAATAACAAACATTTGTTCTCGAATCAATAATTTTAAAAAAATTAAAAGAGATTTTCATCTCTTAAAACTTAATATTACCACCTAATATATTTTTTAGATATTTCCAGTATAACTCAAATAAGTTACACTTCTTAATATTTTCTTTTACTGTTAAATCTACTTCATTTATTACATCATCATTGTTTAAAACATATAAAGTACCTACTACATCTCCTTTTTTTAAAGGAACATTAACTTCATTTAATTTTATTTCATATGTAGGAGTAATTTCACCCTCTACTTTTTTATATAATACTGTAACATCTTTAATAGGTACTATTTCTATTTCATCTAGTTTGGATTTAGATAAAGTTATTTTTTCAACTACACTATTTTTAGATAATACCTTTTTTATTCCTACTTGAGCAAAAGCATAATCAAGCATAGACGATACTTCGTTATTTCTAGTAGTACTATCAGGCTCACCCATTACTGTAGCAATCACTCTCATATCATTTTGTTTCATAGTAGCAGTTAAGCAAAATCCAGCACCTTCTGTATATCCAGTTTTAAGTCCATCTACCCCACTTTTAAATCTAACAAGTTTATTGGTATTAACTAACCATATTTTTTTATCTGTACCTTCTCTTAAGTAAGTTTCATAGATACTAGAATATTCTAATATTTTTTCATGTTTAACTAATTCTTTACCAATCATAGCCATATCATAAGCACTCGAATAATGACCTTCTTCATCTAAACCATGACAGTTTTTAAAATTACTATCTTTAAGACCTAGCTCAACTAATTTATCATTCATCATTTTAACAAAGTTTTCTTCTGTACCAGCGATTGCTTCTGCAAGTGCGACAACTGCATCATTCCCTGAAGCAATGGCTATACCTTTAACTAAATCATCAACACTCATCTTTTCTCCTGTTTCAAGAAGTATTTGTGACCCTCCCATACCAGAAGCATTAGATGATATTGTTATCATTTGATCCCATTTTATTACATCTTTTTCTAGTGCTTCCATGATAAGTAATAAACTCATCATTTTCGTCATAGAAGCAGGCTCTAACTTTTCATGAGAATTAAACTCATAAAGTATTTCTCCTGTACTTTCTTCAAGCAAAATAGCACTCTTCGCATTTTTAGCTAATACGTTACTTTTTTCTTCCTTAACTTCTTCCGCATATATATTAATAAAAGGAATCATCATAAATAAACAAATAAAACAAACAAATATTTTTTTCATAATTCACCTCTAATAAAGATTATGAAAAAAAATTGAAAAAAGACTTGTTATTATTTTGAGGGAGTGCTATAATTTGATTAGATAGTAGTAGGATGTGATTACAATGAACAAACTAAATCTTATTTTTAAATCATTCTATTTGTTAATTGAAGAGAACACTTTTTGATTTTGTGTCCTCTTTTTATTTGGTCTAGGAGGTAAATTATGGCAAAAACTGAAAAAGAAATATTAGAGTATTTAAAAGAAGTCTTGGTAAAAGGGGCTACAGTAGAAGCACTTTGTAAAGAACTAGAAATTAGTGATTTCGCTTTATATGGATACATTTCTAAATTAAAAGATCAAGAGATAATTGTTAAAGTTTATGAAAAGTCTGATAAAATCGAAATTAAAATAAATAACAATCCAGATTTATCTAAACAATATACATATAAGATTGAAGAAGATTTAGATTCAAATACTAAGATTGGTGTTATATCTGATTTAAGATTTGGATCTAAGTATGAACAAATTTCTAAATTAAATGATATGTATAGAAAGTTTGCTGAAAATGGAGTTAAATATGTAATAGTTACAGGAAACTTACTTGAAGGTAAATATACAGCTAGAAAAGAAGAAATGTTTGGTAATAGTTTACTCTTTAATACAGGAATTGCCCAAGCAGATCACTTAATTGAATACTTCCCTAAAGTTGAAGGAATAGAAACTCTATTTATAACTGGTGAAACAGACCATACTTGGAAAGATTTCAACGTTGGAAAATATATTGAAGGTAAAAGAAGTGACATGACTTATTTAGGACCTAAAAGTTGTAATGTTAAATTTAACAATGTTAGTATTCAAGTTGAAAATCTTAAAAAGAATGGTGAAGCATATACAATTGCCTACCCTCCACAGAAATATAGTAGAAGTTTAGCTTGCTACGAAGATTATGATATTATACTTCTTGGTGGAACTTTAACTATACAAGATTTTCCTAGACTTAGAGATTCAAGAATTTTAGCTATCCCTTCTTGCGTAGCTAGAACTCCACTTATGAAATCTAAAAATCAACAAAATACAATGGGATCTTATGAACTTGAATTACAATACAATAAACTTGGTAAATTAAAAAATTTAAATTCAAATGTTTCATTCTACTACTTACCTAGTGATGAAAATTATTTAACTATTAAACCATTAAATATTAAACATGGAGAAGAAAACGAACTTATAGAAGTAACTAATAATAAACTTGGAGGTTCAGAACTCTTCTTAAGATTAGATAAAATATATAAAGTTATAAAAAAGGAAGAAAGATTTAATGATTTAAAAAATAGATTAAATGTTTCTGATACAGAACTTTTTGGAATTATAGATATGCTACAACAATACGGAAGAGAAATTGAAATAGTTGATATTAACAATGAACTTGTTGTTAGAAAGACATTCCAAAAAAGAAAAAATTATGAAGTTAAACCTAGAAAAGAAGAATTAACTAAGAAAGAATTCTTAGTTATATCTGATACTCATTATGGTAGTATTTGGTGTCAACCTTCTATGGTAAATACAGCTGTTTATGAAGCTTACAATAGAGGTATTACTGATGTATTCCATGTTGGAGATATAACTGATGGAGATTATAGTAGAATTAGACCTAACCACGTACATGAAGTATTCTTATATGGTGCTACTGGTCAAATGGAATACGTAGTTAAAAATCTTCCTAAATATAAAGGCATTAAATATCATGCAATTGCTGGAAGTCACGATCAGACTCACCTATTTAATTATGGAATGGTTCTTGGTGAAGAAGTTGCTAAAAGAAGACCTGACTTTGAATACTTAGGACAAGATAGAGCTTATTATTATTTTGATAATTGTAAAATGGAAATCTTCCATCCAGGAGGTGGAACATCTAGAATACTTTCTTCTAAGCCACAAAATGGTATAGATCAAATACCTTCTAATACTAAGCCAAAAATATCTTTAAGAGGTCATTATCACAAAATATATGTTGGTTCTATTAGAAATATAATTACCTTACTTTGTGGATGTAATGTAGATCAATCATCATTTATGATGAAAAATGAAATACCTAATTTAATGTGTAATTACTTTGTAAGTATTTGGTATGACAAAAATGGAGATATTCAATACTTCGAAGTTAATCCTATGGTATTTGATGAAAAAGATGTTAGAAAGAATGACTGGGAAAATCCTAAAAAATATATTAAAAATAAAATATTAACAACAAAAAATTAGTTCAATGAACTAATTTTTACTTTATATTAAGAAAGTTTTTAAAGTCTTCTATATATTTAAATGCTTTTTCTTTTGTATTATTTTCAGCAAATATTCTAAGAAGTGGTTCTGTTCCTGAGAATCTACAAATAACAAAACTATCATCTTCGAAATATACCTTACAACCATCTTCATAACTTACTCTTTTTATCTTTGTAGAAAACTCTGGTAATTCTTTTTTGTTAAATAAGATATCTTTTATTCTATCTTTTTCTTCTATTTTGAATCTAAGATTTTCTTCTACCATTACATAATTATCATATGTTTCTCTTAACTCTTCCATAAGTTCTGTAGGCGTCTTATCTATTACAGAAATCATTTCTACAAAAAGTGAAGATGCGTAAACAGAATCTTTACCATGGATATGTCCCCTAACAGTAAGACCACCTGATGATTCTCCACCCAAAACAGCATCTACTTCATCTATTTTAGATGATATATGTTTAAAACCTACTGGAACTTCATAACACTTTTCACCAAATGATTCAGCAATCTTATCAAGCATATGAGTAGTAGCAATATTTCTTACAACAGGACCTTTCCATCCTTTATATTTTACAAGATAATAATATAGCATACATAATATCTCATTAGCATCTATATATTTACCATTACTATCAATAATACCTAATCTATCCCCATCACCATCTAAAGCAATACCTAAATCATATTTTCCATTAACAACATTTTCAGCGAGTATCTCTAATGTCTTTTTAGTAGGAGCAGGCATCATTCCACCAAAATAAGCATCTTTACTTGTATTTTGTGTATCTACTGTAAGTCTAGCAGAATATAAAATAGCAGTTAAAGGATAAGCTCCTGATCCATGCATAGGATCAAATAAAACTCTTAATCCTCTTTGTTTAATTTTTTCTAAATCTAATTGACCTAATATATCATCAATAAAATTATTAAAAGGATTTTTTAAATAAGTTATAATTTTTTTCTTAACAGCTTCATCAAAATCCATTGATTCTACATAATCTATTTCATCTATATATTTTTCTAGCTTATTAGTAGTTTCTATATCAGCATCTCTACCTTCTTCTATAATTAACTTTATACCGTTATAATTAGAAGGATTATGACTAGCTGTAATTTCTATACCATAGTATAAATTTTCTTTTAAAACTGTATGCATTACAAAAGGTGTTGGAGCTGATCTATTTAAAAATCAAACTTTAACTCCACCTTGAGCTAAAACTTCTGCTACCCATTTAGCTGCAGTCTCAGATAAGAATCTTCTATCAAATCCTATTATTACAGGTTTATCTAACTTATTTTCTTCTTCCATTAACTTTAACATACCAGCTGATACTCTATTTATATTTTCTTTAACAAAATCATCTCCTATAACAGCTCTCCATCCACCTGTACCAAAAACAATTTTATTCTTCATTATAACGCCCTTTCTAATCTATTATTCCTCCACCAAGAACAATATCATCTATATAAAATACAGCAGATTGTCCTTTAGTAACTCCTTTTTGTGGAGTATCAAATATAACACTTATTAAATCATTATCCATATTTATAATAGCTGGACTTTCTATACTCTTATATCTTGTTTTAACCATAACTTTAATAGGCTCTTTTATTTCATCAAAAAGTAATAAATTATAATCTTTTACTTTAAAATTACTAACATATAAATCTTGTTCTTCCCCTACTATAAGTTCATTACTTTCTTTATTAAATCCTACTACATATAATGGATTTTCATGTGCTATACCTAAGCCTTTTCTTTGTCCAATAGTATAATTGTGTAATCCATTATGTTTACCTATAACTTTTTCATTATAAATAACATTACCAATATTTTCTTTTATTCCGTTATTACTTAAAAACTTTTTATAATTACCATCAGGGATAAAACATATATCTTGACTATCTGATTTAGACGCAGTATTTAATCCTTTTTCTTTAGCAATTTCTCTTATTTCTTCTTTATCTTTAAAATTAGATAAAGGGAATAATATTTTATCTAATATATTTTTATCTATGTTATAAAGGAAATAACTTTGATCTTTGCTTAAATTATCTGCTTTCTTTAATACGAATCTCTTATATTTATCACTATACTCTACTTTAGCATAATGCCCAGTAGCAATATAATCTATATTATTTTCTTGAAAAGCATATCTACTTAAATATCCAAACTTTAACTTTTTATTACACATCACACATGGATTGGGAGTTTCACCATTTTTATATGACTCAATAAAATAATTTATTACATCTTTTTTAAACTCTTCTTTTAAATCTAGTTCTCTATATTCAATATTTAATTTTTCACATACATTCTTAGAATCAGTAGTATCACTTTCAAATAGTTTCATAGTACAACCTATTACTTCATAACCTTGTTCTTTTAAAAGTAAGGCAGATACACTACTATCTACTCCACCACTAATACCAACTAATACCTTTTTCATACTATCACCAACACTTTTATTATATTAACAATAATCCTAATTGTCAAATAATTTTTTTTAATATATAATATTATTTGGTGATTTGATGTTTAAGTATTCTAATTCAAATAAAAGATATTATACTCTAGACTATTTTTATAAAACAAAGTTTAATTCTAAAGTTTTTAAAGTTAGTTTGAATGCTGGATTTACTTGTCCAAATAAAGATGGTAAAGTTGGTATAGGTGGATGTATATATTGTTCTAAAACTGGAAGTGGTGAGTATGCTGGAGATATAAAAAAAGACTTAGTCACTCAGTTCAATGAAGTAAAAGAAATGATGTTAAAAAAATGGCCTAAAGCTAAATATATTGGATATTTTCAAGCAAATACTAATACTTATGCAGATGTAAATATATTAAAAGAAAAATATGAAACAATATTAAATCTTGATAATGTAGTTGGCCTTAATATAGCTACTCGTCCTGACTCAATAACAGATGAATGCCTAGATTATTTGGAAGAACTCGCTAAGAAAACTTATCTTACTATAGAATTAGGACTTCAAACTATACATGATAAAACATCTAAATTTATAAATAGATGTCATAGTTTAAAATGTTTTGAAGATATGGTCACTGAACTTAGAAAAAGAAATATAAATGTTGTTGTACATATTATAAATGGTCTTCCTTATGAAACAAAAGAAATGATGATAGATACAGTCAAATATTTAAGTAATTTAGATATTCAAGGTATTAAGATACATATGTTATCAATACTTAAAGATACAAAGCTTGCTGAAATATATAAACTAGAAAACTTTAAACTTATAACAAGAGATGAATACATAAATATAGTTTGTGATCAATTAGAACACTTAAGAGAAGATATTGTAGTTAATAGAATTACAGGAGATCCTAAAGTTAGTGATTTAATTGAACCAGATTGGTTAGTTAAAAAAGTTACTATACTAAATGACATAGATAAAGAAATGGCTAGAAGAAATAGTTATCAAGGTATTAAATATCAAAAAAAGGACTAAGTCCTTTTTTATTTTTGTGCTAACATCTTTTTCTTACTCATAACAAGTGTATAATTATTACTTATTAAAGTAGATCTACAATATTCACATACACCACTATTATTTCCTTCTACTGGTGCTCCACATTGTGGGCAAATATCAATTTGTTTATTTTCTTTTGTTCTAACAAATGTTAATTCATATGAGTATACATTTAATTTGGAAGAAGAACCTCTAACTACTTTGTTAGTTTTAGTATTTATTATAAAGTCATAACAACTTACTTGCATATTCATAATGATTGTTTCTTGTCCGTTTTCCTCATATTTTTCTTTTATACTACTACCAAGATATTTTATATCATACATAATATTTTTTTGATGTTTTACTTTTAAGGTATCTAGTTGCATCAAATACATATTATACATTTCATCGGTTAAACAATTTCTTAATGTATCTTCATCAAAGTTCATCCAAGCAAATTGTATTTGTTTATATAAATTAAATGCTTCAATTTCAAGTCTTTTTTCTTCTGGAAAGACACTTGGATTAAGTAATTCTAATTTATTTGCTTTTAGCGCAGTATCTAATATCTGTTTTGCCTTCTTTTTATTACTAAAATATACGAGTGCTATAATAATTAAAACAGCTATCCCTAGTGGTGGATATTCAAAACATAAATATATTAGAAAAAATAAATCTCCACCATCTCCAGATGATGAGCTACCGCCAAAATCTGATCCACCACTATCAAAACTTGAATCAAATCCACTATCTGCTCCTACTAATTCTATATGAGTTGTAGCTATAAATACTCCTACTAATAACAAACATAAAACTATTATCCATACCCTTTTTTTCATCTTACCACCTATTATAATTTTAACATAAAAGAAAAAAAGTGTAAACGAAATGTTTACACTTTTATATTAATCTAATAATTCTTGCTCAAGTGCTTCTAAAGGTTCTTCTTCTAAAGCTTCATGTTCTAATTCATAATCAGCTTTTCTATATCTTTTAGCACCTGTACCAGCAGGTATTAACTTACCTAAGATAACGTTTTCTTTTAATCCTTCAAGTTTATCAACTTTTCCGTGAATAGCTGCATCTGTTAAGATACGAGTTGTTTCTTGGAATGAAGCTGCTGATAAGAATGAATCAGTTTCTAGAGATGCTTTAGTTATACCAAGTAATACTGGTCTACCTGTAGCAGGTCTTTTTCCTTCAAGGATTAATCCTTTATTTATATCAGTAAAGTTATTTATGTTAACCATTGTTCCTGGTAAGAAATATGAATCACCAGAGTTAATTATTTTTATCTTAGAAATCATACGTTTAGCGATAATTTCAACGTGTTTATCAGAGATATCAACACCTTGAGAACGATAAACTTTTTGAGTTTCTGATAAGATATATTGTTGAGTAGAAATTGGATCTGTTACAACTAATAACTCTTTTGGACTAATAGCTCCATGAGTTAATCTTTGTCCAGCAACAACTTCTTGTCCTTCTACAACTGCAAGTTTTACACTGTAGTTTGTTGTATGTTTACGAGTTTCAACATCATTTTTAATATAAATGAAGTATTTACCGTTTTCTTCTTCAATCTTAGTTATTACACCATTGATTTCAGCTATTGAAGCTTTTCCTTTTGGATTACGAGCTTCGAATAATTCTTGAACACGAGGTAAACCTTGAGTGATGTCGTCTCCAGCAACTCCACCTGTGTTGAAAGTTCTCATGGTTAACTGAGTACCTGGTTCACCGATAGATTGAGCAGCCATAATACCTACAGCTTCTCCTTCTTCAACGATTTGTCCAGTAGCTAAGTTACGACCATAACATTTTTGACAAACACCGTGTTCTGTTCTACAAGTAAGTACTGTTCTAATTGGTACTTTTGTAATTCCTGCAGCAATTATCTTATCTGCAATTTGTTCAGTTATATAGGTATCTTTTTCACATATAACTTCTTTAGTTTCTGGGTGTAAAATCTTTTTGTTTGTAAATCTTCCTAAAATACGGTCATATAAAGATTCAATTACAGTTCCATCTGCATCGTTTATAAATGCTTCTACAACTGTACCAGCTTCAGTACCACAATCTACTTCTCTTACGATTATATCTTGAGATACGTCAACTAAACGACGAGTTAAGTATCCAGCATCGGCAGTTTTTAACGCTGTATCTACCGCACCCTTACGAGTACCGTGTGTAGATAAGAAGAACTCAGACACTGTTATACCTTCACTAAATGATGAGATAACTGGGATTTCTTCAGATTGTCCATTTGGTTTAGAGAATAATCCACGCATACCAACTAATTGTGTATATGACCCCATATCACCACGAGCTTTTGAAGTCATCATTATACAAATTGGGTTATCTTGATCATTTTTAACCATTGACTCTAATTCAGCTGTAATTTGTTTTTTAGTATCTGTCCAAATAGAAACAACTTTTTGATATCTTTCTTCATCAGTTATTAAACCACGTTTAAATTGTTTATTAACTTGATCTACCATATTTTGACTATTAGCAATTATTTCAGGTTTCTTTTGAGATTCCTTAATATCACTAAGAGCTATACTTATTCCAGAAAGTGTCGAATATTTAAATCCTAAATCTTTTAATTTATCAAGCATTACTGAAGTTTCAGTAGTTTGATATCTTTTATAAATTTGAGCGATTAACTTAGATAAAACACCTTTAGCAAATGCATCTACAATAGGCATTTCTTTGATTTTTTCAGGAATATTTTCTCCTTTATCTATAAAGAACTTTTTAGGAGTAACTTTTTCAATATTTTCTGAAGAACCTTCAGCTATATATTGGAAAGTATCTGGGAATATTTCATTGAATAAAATCTTACCTGGAGTAGTTACTAAATATTTATCCATATATTTATCTGGGAATATTTTGTGTTTGAAAGAACTTACTGGAAGTGCGATTCTTGTGTGAAGTGTGATTTCTCTTCTTTCATAACTCATTAACACTTCGTTTGGATCTTTATAAACTCTACCTTCACCTGGTAATCCAGCTTTTTCTATAGTTATATAGAAGTTACCAAGAACCATATCTTGTCCTGGAGTAACGATTGGTTTACCATCTGATGGTTTAAGGATGTTATTAGCACCTAACATAAGAATTCTAGCTTCTGCTTGAGCTTCTTCAGTTATAGGTACGTGAACAGCCATTTGGTCTCCATCGAAATCGGCATTGAATGCTGCACAAACAAGTGGATGTAGACGAATTGAACGACCTTCAATTAATTTAGGTTCGAATGCTTGGATACCAAGTCTGTGAAGAGTTGGTGCACGGTTAAGCATTACTGGGTGTTCTTTTATTTTTTCTTCTACAACATCCCAAACTTTAGGATCTTGATTATCAATCATTCTTTTAGCAACTTTAATGTTACTAGCTATTTCTTTTGTAACTAATCCATTAATTACATGTGGTTTGAATAACTCTAAAGCCATTTCTTTTGGAATACCACATTCATACATTTTTAAACTAGGTCCTACTACGATAACTGAACGACCAGAATAGTCAACACGTTTACCAAGTAAGTTTTGACGGAAACGACCTTGTTTACCTTTTAACATACTAGCTAAAGATTTAAGTGGTCTATTTCCTGCTCCTGTAATATTTCTTCCACGTCTACCATTATCAAATAAAGCATCTACTGCTTCTTGAAGCATACGTTTTTCATTTTGAATAATTATTGATGGAGCTCCTAATTCCATTAATTTTTTTAAACGATTATTACGGTTAATAACACGTCTATATAAGTCATTTAAATCAGATGTAGCAAATCTACCACCATCTAATTGAATCATTGGTCTAAGTTCTGGTGGAATAACAGGTAAAGCTGTTAAAATCATCCACTCAGGACGATTTCCTGATTCTAAGAATGCATTTAATACATCTAAACGTTTAATTAAACGAATCCTTTTTTGACTTTGAGAGTCTTTTATTTCTTCAATTTCTGCTTTTAAATCAGCCACTTCTTTATCAAGATCTACTTGTTCAAGTAATTCTTTAATAGCTTCAGCACCCATACCTACTCTAAAACTACTTCCGTATTTTTCATAATAAGCACGGTATTCTTTATCAGAAATTGTTTGTTTTTTCTCTAAAGGAGCAGGTCCTGGATCAAGTACTACATAACTTACGAAATATAAAACTTCTTCTAGGTCTCTTGGACTCATATCAAGTACAAGACCCATTCTTGATGGTACACCTTTAAAGAACCAGATGTGAGATACTGGAGTTGCTAACTCTATGTGTCCCATTCTTTCACGACGAACTTTAGCACGTGTTACTTCAACTCCACATCTATCACATATGATATTTTTATATCTTAATCTCTTGTATTTTCCACAAGAACATTCGAAATCTTTAGTAGGTCCGAATATTTTTTCACAGAATAAACCTTCTCTTTCTGGTTTTAAAGTACGATAGTTTATAGTTTCTGCTTTTTTAACTTCACCATATGACCAAGAACGAATTTTCTCAGGTGAGGCAATACTAATTTTTAATCCTTCAAAATTATTAACATCCATTATTCCTCATCCTCCTCTAATTCTTCTTCATCTACTTCTTCTACTTCATCCAAATCATTTTCTTCGAATTCATCTTCTTCATCTTCGAAGTTATCATCTAATTCATCAACATATTCTTCATCATCTAAATCATCTTCATAATCTTCAAATGCTTCTTCATCTGAATCTTCATTTACTAAATTAGATTCTACTTTAACTTCTTTTGGATCTAGTAAATTATCGTCTTTATCTGCTTCCTCTAATTCTTTAAGTTCTACAAAGTTTCCTTTATCATTAAGTACTGTTATATCAAGTCCAAGTGCTTGGAACTCTTTAATAAGTACTCTGAAACTTTCTGGTACACCTGATTTTGGAATTGGTGTTCCCTTAACTAAAGATTCATAAACTTTAACACGTCCAATAACATCATCTGATTTGATTGTCATCATTTCTTGAAGAACATGAGCAGCACCATAAGCATATAATGCCCAAACTTCCATTTCTCCAAATCTTTGACCACCAAATTGAGCTTTACCACCTAATGGTTGTTGTGTAACCATACTGTATGGTCCAGTTGAACGAGCATGTAATTTATCGTCTACCATGTGGTGTAGTTTAATCATATACATAACACCAACACTTATACGATTATCAAATGGTTCACCAGTACGTCCATCATAAAGTACTGTCTTACCATCTTCATCTAATCCTGCTTCTTTTAAAGCATCTACAATTTCTTCTCTTTCAGCACCGCTGAATACTGGAGTAGCAACATGAATACCGAGTTTTTTAGCAGCTGCACCTAAATGCATTTCAAGTATTTGTCCAATGTTCATACGGCTTGGAACTCCTAGAGGATTAAGTAAGATATCTACTGGAGTACCGTCTGCTAAATATGGCATATCTTCTGAAGGTAATACAAGTGAAATAACACCTTTATTACCATGACGCCCAGCCATTTTATCTCCAACAGTAATTTTACGTTTTTGTGCTATATAAACACGAATTATTTTAGAAACTCCTGCTGGAAGTTCATCTGTATCTTCTTTAGTAAATACTTTAATATCGTGAACAATCCCTTCCCCACCGTGTGGAACACGAAGTGATGTATCTCTAACTTCACGAGTTTTTTCTCCAAATATAGCATGAAGTAATTTTTCTTCACTAGTAAGTTCTGCCATTCCTTTTGGAGTAACTTTACCTACTAAGATATCATCATCATGTACTTCAGTACCAATACGAATAAGTCCGTTTTCATCTAAGTTTTTACGAGCTTCTTCACTAACATTTGGAATATCTCTAGTAAATTCTTCAGGTCCTAATTTAGTATCTCTACATTCAATTTGATAATCTTGAATATGGATAGATGTATAAACATCATCTCTAACTAATCTTTCATTTAAGATAACAGCATCTTCGTAGTTATATCCGTTAAAGTTCATGAATGCTACTGTAACGTTTCTACCAAGAGCCATTTCTCCCATATCAGTAGATGGACCATCAGCAATAACTTGCCCCATTTTAACTTTATCTTTAGCTTTAACAATTGGTTTTTGATGATAACAAGTACCATTGTTACTTCTTTCAAAATCATTTAAGTAATATGTATCCATACCACCTTTAGTTTTTACTAAGATTTTTCTAGAGTCTACATAATCAACAACACCATCAGCTTTAGCGATTATAACAGCTCCACTATCTCTTGCACTTATAGCTTCAATACCAGTACCAACAATTGGAGCTTCTACTTGTAAAAGTGGGATTGCTTGACGTTGCATGTTTGCACCCATCAGTGCACGTTTTCCATCATCGTGTTCAAGGAATGGAATACCTGCAGTTGTTATAGATACAACTTGTTGACTTGATACGTCTATATAATCAACATCTTTACTCTTTATCATTATGTTCTCTCCACGGAAACGTACAGGAACAGTTTTGTCTACAAAGTTATCGTTTTCATCTAATTTAACAGTTGCTTGTGAAATATGATAATCTAATTCTTCATCAGCTGTCATATATCTAATTTCATCTGTTAAATGACCATTTTCAACTTTTCTATATGGAGTCATAATAAATCCATAATCATTAACTTTAGCATAACTAGCTAGTGATGTTATAAGTCCGATATTTGGTCCTTCTGGAGATTCGATTGGACATAATCTTCCATAGTGAGATGGATTAACGTCACGAACTTCCATACCAGCTCTATCTCTTGATAAACCACCAGGTCCTAAACTAGATAAACGACGTTTATTAGCTAATTCTGCAACTGGGTTAGTTTGATCCATGAATTGAGATAATTGACTTGAACCAAAGAACTCTTTAATTGCAGCAGTTAATGGTCTAATATTTATCAATGTTTTAGGTGTTACTTCAGCTATTTCTTGAGTACTCATTCTATCACGAATAACTCTTTCAATTCTAGATACACCTACTCTAAATTGATTTTGTAATAATTCTCCCACTTGTCTTACACGTCTATTTGATAAGTGGTCTATTTCATCATAAGATCCAATACCTTGGTGTAAATTTAAATAGTAAGATACTGATGCATATACATCTGAAATAGTAAGTCTTTTTTCTTCAATTGATTGATCATTACCAATAATTTTAACAACCTTTTCAGGATTAGTTTTAGAATAAACTTTAACTATTTGAACTTTGTTATAAGCATCTAATTCTTCATTGATTAGAACTTCTTTAACACCATATCCATCAGCCATTATAGGTTTTAATTCTTCTAATACTTCTTTTGTTACTAAAGTACCTTTTTCAAACTTAAGTTCTCCATTTACTTTAATATCTTCAGCAAGTATACAATCATATAATCTATCAATTACGTTTAATTTTCTATTAAATTTATAACGTCCTACTTTTGCTAAATCATATCTAAAAGCATCAAAGAATCTAGTAATTAATTGGTTTTTAGCACTATCTAAAGTACTTGGTTCACCTGGTCTTAATTTAGAGTGAATATCGATTAAAGATTCATCTGTATTTTTATTAGCATCTTTTTCGATAGTTCTCATAATATAATCATCTTCACCAAATAAATCGATTATATCAGCATCACTAGATAAACCTAAAGCTCTAAGTAAAGTTGTTACTGGTACCTTTCTTGTTCTATCGATACGACAGTAAATAACATCTCTTGCATCAGTTTCATATTCTAGCCATGTTCCACGAGTTGGTATTATTTGAGAAGTGATAATAGATTTACCATTTTTCTTATCTATTTCTCTTGAATAATAAGTACTTGGTGAACGAACTAATTGTGATACTATAACACGTTCTGCTCCGTTGATTATAAATGTACCACCATCTGTCATTATAGGCATATCACCTAAATAAATTTCTTGCTCTTTAACTTCACCGGTTTCTTGGTTAAAAAGTCTTGCTTGCACTTTTATAGGTGCAGCATAAGTTGCATATCTATCTTTGCAACCTTTAATTGAGTATCTTGGCTCTTCAAAAGAATATTCTCCAAATTCTAAAGTTAAATTTCCTGTAAAGCTTTCAACAGGAAAGATATCATCGAATACTTCTTTTATTCCTTCAGTCATAAACCAATCATATGACTTTTTTTGAATTTCCAATAAATTGTTTAATTCAATTGCATTTTTTGTTTTTCCATAATTTCTTCTTTCACGGTAATCACCGAATTTTTTAACTGTATAAGCCACTCTTTCACCCCATAAACTATATTTTCTAGAAAACACATATTAAGCAGAATAATATATGCCGCCAATTTATAATTATATATCAAACTTAGCAATATGTCAATGATTTTGACAATCAATTACATAAAAACCTTTGTTTTTTTCTAACAGATTTACACTGTAATATTCTTGCATATCTTTCATAGTACTTTTAGCACCCTGATCCTTATTTATTACAAATATTAAGTGCCCATCTTTCTTTAAATAATCTTTTGCTTTAATTAGTATTTCATATAATATTTTTTTACCTACTCTAATAGGTGGATTAGTAATTATATAGTCATACTTTTTATCTACATTACTATAAATATCACTTTCAAAAATATTAACATCTACTTTATTTAAACTAGCATTTACATGAGCCAGATTTAAAGCCCTAAGATTAACATCAATCATATCAACATTAGCATTCGTATTTGATTTAATATAGATACCAATTGGCCCATATCCACATCCAAAATCAAGTACATTACCACTAATATTTTTAATATCTATACTTTCAAGTAAGGTTCTGGTACCAAAGTCTAAACGTTTTTTTGAAAATACATTATTATCTGTTTTAAAAGTATAAAGTTTACCATCTATTTCTGCTCTAGTAGTAACTTCTTTACTTTCTACATTTGTATCTTTATCAAAATAAAATGCCATACTATTTTTCCTTAACTAATTGTTTTTCTTCTTTAAATATATACTCTGATTTTATTTTATAAAATATTTTTTCCAATTCATCAGGAGTATATTCTTTTTGTTTATATCCATAATATATTAAATATTCATTCAAAGATGTTTCTTTAACTAATTTAAAGTTCTCTTTAGATGTATCAATTTCTACAGGATCAACACCAACTAAACCAGTTAATGAAATTATTTGATAATCTTCAAATACATCCCAGTATTCATATGTATAGGCCCATTTTCCATTAACATTAGTTCCCATATCATATCTTCTAGCTAGAAACAAATATTCTTCATCAAATACTTTTAATTCTATAACTTTTAAATCATTAGCAACCTCTGATTCCATTGTACCTGTCATTTGGACTACTTGTCTTCCAGCATTGTCTAATCTTTCATATTCAAAATCTTTAGTATTTGTACATCCAGTTAAACTACTCATCACAAGAGTTGTGATAAGTGCTCCTGTTACTAACTTTTTATTTAAGTTTCTAACCGTACCTTCTTTAATTTTAAACATCAAACTACCCCCATTTAGAAACGGCGAAAGCCCATACTAATTTTAGTACAGGCTTAAAACCATAAATTACTTATTATTTTAATTCGATTGTAGCACCAGCTTCTTCGAATTTAGCTTTTAATTCTTCAGCTTCAGCAGTAGCAACTTTTTCTTTAACAACTCCACCATTATCAGCGATAGCTTTAGATTCTCCTAAACCTAATCCTGTAACTTCTTTGATTAATTTGATAACAGCGATTTTGTTAGCACCAGCACTTGCTAATACAACATCAACAGCACTTGGTCCTTCACTTGCAGCTTCAGCAGCTGGAGC
Source organism: uncultured Bacilli bacterium (assembly GCA_944363855.1). GTDB lineage: Bacteria > Bacillota_I > Bacilli_A > RF39 > UBA660 > UMGS1613. The sequence continues at coordinate 16,799 of CALVVM010000062.1, read as the reverse complement.
AGCAGCAACTGCTACCGCACTTGGATCAACACCAAACTCTTCTTTCATTAAATCTACTACTTCTTTGATTTCTAAAAGAGTCATTTCTTTTAGAGAATCGATAATTTCTTTTGCGCTTAATTTTGCCATAATTCATTTCCTCCCTTATCTATATATTTTTTTAAAATTAATTTTCTAAATTTTTACTATGTAAATCTAAGCATATTGCAAAGTCTCTTGGAATTGCAAGTAAACCACTCGCAAACATTGTAAGTAATCCTTCTCTTGATGGAATAGTTGCAAGTTTCTTTAATTCATCTAATTCAGTTACTTTACCATCAACGATACCAACTTTCATCTCTAATTTATCATGTTTTTTAGCGAATTCAGCTACCGCTTTAATTGGTTCAATAACATCTTTACCAAAAGCAACAACTTTTGGACCATTTAATTCTGATTCTAAATCTATATTTAAATCTTTAAGAGCACGAGCTACTAAAGTGTTTTTATAGATTTTTAATTCAGAATTAGATTCTTTTAATTTTCTTCTTAATTCCATAGTTTCAGAAACTGTTAAGCCATGATTTTCCAAGAAAATAAATGAACTAGATTCTTTTACATTATTAGCTATTTCATCAATAATTACTTGTTTAGCTTCTAATATCTTTGGATTTGCCATAAAACACCTCCTAATCTTTGCACCGTGTATATAAAAAGCCTACGGATATCGTAGACTTTGATTGAACTTAAACTTCTGTTCCTCGGTAGGATTATTAAGACGAAGCCCCTACTGTCTACGGTACTATTTCTCCAACTGACGTTATTATAACACAGTTTTTTTTATTTGTAAATAATTAATTTTCAAAACTTGCTGTATCAACTTTAATACCAGGACCCATTGTACTAGCTATAGCAATATTTAACATATATTTACCTTTAACTGTACTAGGTTTAGTTTTATTAATTAGTGATACGAAAGATTTAATATTTTCTACTAATTTTTCATCATCAAATGAAACTTTACCAACTAATACTGCAACGTTACCATATGAATCAGTTCTGTATTCAACACGACCTTTTTTAACGTCTTCTACAGCTTTTTTAACATCCATAGTAACTGTTCCTGTTTTAGGGTTTGGCATTAATCCACGAGGTCCTAAAACACGTCCAATTTTACCTAAAGCAGGCATCATATCTGGAGTAGCTATCATTGTATCGAAATCGAACCAGTTTTCTTTTTCAATTTTTTCAATCATATCTAAATCTCCTACAAAGTCAGCTCCAGCTTCTTTAGCTTCAGTAGCTTTAACTCCACGAGCTATAACTAAAACTTTTTTAGTTTTACCTATACCATTTGGAAGTACTGTAGCTCCTCTTAATTGTTGATCTGCTTTTTTAGTATCTAAGTTAAGTCTTAAAACTAATTCAACAGATTCATCAAAGTTAGCTGTTTTAGTTTCTTTTAATAATTTTACTGCTTCTTCTATAGAGTAAGCTTTTCCTTTTTCTATTTTACTAGCAGCTTCTAAATACTTTTTCCCTCTTTTCATATTAACCTCCTATTTAATATTTTTTATTAATGATATCTTAAATGAAAAGCGGAATTCATTATTCATCATTATATTTTTTTATAATTAATTTTCTTCTACTTTAACACCCATGTTTTTTGCAGTACCTGCAACAATCTTCATGGCTTCTTCAACTGAATAACAGTTTAAGTCTGGTAATTTAATCTCAGCAATTTGTTTAAGTTGTGCTTGAGACATAGTTCCAACTGGTTCTTTAGAACCTTTAGCAGAACCTTTTTTAACATTGCATATTTTCTTTATTAAGAATGCTGTTGGTGGAGTTTTGATTACAAAATCGAATGTTCTATCTTCATAAATAGAAATTACAACTGGTAATATATCTCCCATTTTATCTCTAGTTGCATCATTATATTTTGTACAGAATTCTTGTAAGTTAATTCCTGCTGGACCAAGTACAGTTCCTACTGGAGGAGCTGGTGTTGCTTTTCCTGCTGGAATTTGTAATTTAATTTCTTTTACTTTTTGTGCCACGAAAAACACCTCCTATAAATTTTGTTTTTTCGTTGTGGTTCAAATGCTCCGCTTCTAGAAAATCTAGTCATTAGCTCCCACAAAATCTATATTAAAATCAATATAGCCCTATAATAATAACATATTTTTATTTATTTGTAAATATCTTTTTAAGCTTTTTCTATTTCAGTAAATAATACTTCAACAATTGTTTCTTGTCCAAATAAGTCAAGAGCAACTTCAATTTTTTGGTTAACCATATCTAACATTTTAACTTTACCAAACATATTAGCGAATGCTCCACTTATAACTTTAACAGTATCTCCTTCGTTAATTTCATTAACAACATCGATTCTGCTCATGCCCATATTACCAAGAATCTTATCTACTTCTTGTTTTGTTAATGGAAATGGTTTAGCACCTTTACCACTTGATCCGATAAACCCTGTAACACCTGGAGTATTACGAACAACAAACCAAGCTTCATCAGTCATTACCATTTCAACTAATATGTAACCTGGAAACATTTTAGAATCTTTTTCTACTTCTTTTCCATTTTTAACTACTATTTCTTTTTGAGATGGAACTACTACTCTATATATATAGTCTTCCATTCCCATAGAACTTGCACGCATTTCTAATTTTTCTTTTACCTTATTCTCATGCCCAGAATAAGTATTAACAACATACCATTCTTTTTCCATTAACTAAACACCTTCACAATCCAACTTATTATTCCATCACTTAATGAAAAGAATAACATAAAGAAACAAATAACAATTAGTGTAGCTATTGAAAATTTAATCATTTCTTTTTTCTTAGGCCATCTAACTTTTTTCATTTCTTTTTTAACATTTACAAAAAATCTTGCTACAGCTTTCATATTTCACCTACTCTTAATTTTATGATTTTTTTCTAAAATAAAAACACCTTTTCGTGTTCACAATTAAATATTAACACAAACTACCATTTATGTCAATAGTTTACACTAAAAAAGGTGTTATTTTATAACTTCAAAATCAAGCAATTCTACTTTACTTGAAATATTATTTTCTTTTAATTCTATATCTTTAGTTAAATCTGTACTAAGATACTTTTTATTATCATCAGGAAAAACTGTTATTACATTTCGATATCCCATTTCTTTCAATAAAATACTTCCTATCATATTAGCACCACTAGATATACCAACCCCAATACCTAATTCCTTAGATAACTTCTTACTCATATTTATCGCATCTAAATCATTTACAAGTATTACATCCTTTATTAAATCCAAATCTACTATAGAAGGAATAAAGTCATCGCCTATACCTTCTATTTTATGCCCTGTTATATTACCAGTTTTAATTATAGACATAGTATCAGGCTCTATTGCATAAATATCAGTATTATATTCTTCTTTTAATCTTTTACCTATACCCATTAAAGTACCCCCTGTACCTATTCCGCTTATAAAAGCTTCTATCTTTTTTTTATCTATTATTTCTTTAGCAGTAGTTTCATAATGTGCATCTACATTATATGTATTATCAAATTGATTAAATAAAAATCCATTATTTCTTATAGAAAACTCTTTAGCCATTTCAATACACTTTTTAAATCCACCTTCTTCTTTAGAAATAAGAATTACATTAGCTCCATATAGTTTCATTAAATCTAATCTTTCTTTACTCACCCAATCAGGCATAAATATATATACATTATGATTTAGATATGCACCTATCGCACTTAAAGATATTCCTGTATTTCCACTAGTTGCTTCTACAAGAACCATATTATCTTTTAAACTTCCTTCTTTTATAACTCTATCTAATATGTAATAAACAATTCTATCTTTTATACTACCAGTTAAATTATAATATTCTAGCTTAGCATAAATATAATTTTCTACGCCTTTATATTTATACTTTATCTTTATCATAGGCGTATTACCTATTAGTCCTTTAATATTATCCATACTTCACCCCACAAAAAAAACATATACACTTTAGTATATGAATTTTTATTTAGTTTTCCTGTGCTGAATGTTATAAGTTATTCTAAGTTTTAATTTATTTGGAACAAATCTTCCAAATATGTATAATAATTTTATTTTAAAACCAGGAATAATTAGTAATTTATTTTTTAGCATTTTATTTATTGCATATTTAGCAACATACTCACTACTTAAAGCATCTATTGTAAATTCACAATTAGCAACCTTATTAAAATTAGTATTAACAGGTCCAGGACATAGACAAGATACTTTAACATTGCTTTTCATTCTTCTTAACTCTTCATAAAGAGCTAAAGTTAAATGATATACATAGCACTTAGTTGAATAATATGTAGCCATTAAAGGCCCAGGTTGAAATGCTGAAGCACTAGATACATTTAATATATATCCACTATCTCTTTTAATAAAATCATTTAAGAATAGTTTTGTTAAAATATGAACTGCTTTTATATTTAAATCTATCATAAATAATTCTTTATTCATATCTGTTTTTCTAAATGATCCAATAGAACCAAATCCTGCATTATTTATAAGTATATCTATATTTTTATCTTTTACTTGTTCATATAAATTTTTACAGTTTTCTACACTACTTAAATCCATAGAAATTATATCTACATTAGTAGTTAATTCTTCCTGTAATTTTTTTAAATTATTTTTATCTCTAGCAACTAGTATTAAGTCATAACCTTTATTACTTAATACTCTTGCCATATCTCTACCAATACCACTACTTGCTCCTGTAATAAGCGCTAACATAATATCACCTTTCTTTATTCGTATACAAGCCAAGCATTAGGTAGATATCTATCTCCTTCATATCCAGATCCACCAGCTACACTAAGAATTTTTCCATTTGCATAGAAAGTACTAGATCCTCCACCATCTAAGTTACTAGCATTATAAGCTCCATACTTTAGCATTATATTAGTAAGTTCTACCATATCAACACCCAAACTATGTCCAGGCCTTCTACCATCTATCACTAAAAGTAAAACAATACCATCTTTTCTTTGCCCAATTGCTGTTCTAGGTGCGATACCATATCCACCGTTACCCCTAAACTGTGATGGTACTCCATTTACTATTAAGAAAGGTCCAAAAGATACAGCATCTCTTATTCCCATATTTAATGCTTGATATGCAGAAGCTTTTGTTAATACTAACACGTTATCATTAGTAAAACCAATAATTCCTCCACCCCATCCAGTAGATCCATTATCAGCAACTATTTGTCCATCTATTATTACAGTTCCAGTAAACGAATATCCACTATAAGAATTATAATTAAATCCACCAGCATTTGTTCCGGCAACTGCTCCTGTCTTACTCATAAATTGATCTAAAGTTCTACCATATTTCATATTTGGAACTTTTTCTAATTTTATTTTAGAAGGATCATAAACAACTAACATATGGCCCTTATATCCGTTACCCTGTATGTCTATAACTTTATAGACATCATTACCTTCATCTCTTTTTAATATTTGTTCTTCTTCTGGAGATGAATAAACAATAGGAATTTCTTCTTCAAATTCTATTTCTTCTTTATTTGTTTCTCCTTCTACTTCAATAACAATATTATTACTCATAATATCATCTATTTGTTCTTGATTAAAGAAAATATAAGCAAGATACTTATGAGTCATAGTTGTCATAGCACTCGTTACCCAAAGATTTCTAAAATAACTTATTGGACCATACATTAAGAATATACAAACTATTGCGAGTATATCTAATATTCCAAATGTAATTACCCATTTTTTACTTTTCTTTTTATCTTTTTTCTTCTTTTTATTTTTCTTCTCTTTTTTAGGTTGTTTTTTTTCTTCAACCTTTGCTTCTTCTTTACTTTTTTCTTTTTCTATTTCTTCTTGCAATTTTATTTCTTCTTCAGTTTTTTCTTTATATACTATAGGTTTTTCGTTGTCAAAAAATACTTTATCCATTTCAGGAACATTATTTTCTTGGTCTTTTTTCATGGAACTCATTAGTTCATTTAATTCATTTTTTATATTTTCTAATTCTTCTTTTGACATAATACCTAATGCATCAAATTATAATAATAAACTAATCTTATTCCATAATATAGTATTAAAGAACTTAAGAAAATTATACTAGCTATTATAAATATTTTTCCCTTTTTTAATTTTATTTTTGACATACTAACCTCTTTTCTTTAAACACCAAAATCATTTTGATAACTTATTACACTAACACTCGTAACTCCTTCAATATTTTTAAATGCATCTAATACCTTAGTTTCATTATCTTTTAATTCTAATTCAAATGTTAGTTCTACAATATTTTTAGATATTGATTTACTTTTCAATTTAGTTTTTGGTAATTTATTTATTTGCTTAACTATATATTCATCTATAGCTGTATCATATTTAATTATAAATAAATATTGATGTTTTGCTTTAAACCCTAACATATGCCCTACAAAATATAAAATACCTATTCCAAGTGAAGCTATTATTGCGACTATATATAATCCAGCACCTGCCATAATACCTGCTGTTATACTCCAAAACATAAATACTGTATCTGTAGGTTCTTTTATAGCTGTTCTAAATCTTACTATAGATAAAGCACCCACCATACCTAGTGATAAAGCAAGGTTTGAACTAATTGTTCTAATTACCATAGCAGTAACCATACCAAGTAATATTATACATAGTGAGAATGATTTAGAATAAACTACTCCACTATAAGTTTTTTTATAAATGAAAACTATAAAAACCCCTATTACAAATGCGACTAATAAAGATAATAATATTTTGTCTACTGTTATCGTACCTGTAAATTCTGAAATAACACTTTTTTTAATCATATCCATAAAACTCATAACTATTCTCCTTTATTTAATACTTCTACAAATTGCGAATTTAGAAAATGCTTGTCTAATCATTGGTACTGTTGATAAGACGATTGCAATTTGTTCTGGTAATATTTCATTAAACTTAACTTCTAAAACTACTTCATTATCATCTATTATTTTATATGTAGTTAAATCTTCATCATATAAATTATAATTATATCTTCCCGATCTAATCTTAGAATCAAATGTAACTCTTACATCAGATACAGGATAAGTATACGCGAGTCTTTTATAATCTACTATTATAGAAGGTTTTAAGTTTCTACTTCTATAATCAATAACAAACTTAGTAAGTAAATTAGGCTTACTTATATCTAAATCTTCAATATTACCGTTTATAATTTTATCACAAATACTTTTATCTATCAATATTTGATCTTTAGAAGTTTTGTTTTCATGTTTGTATTTACACTCTAATCTTATAAAACTTGTATCACAGTTATATAACCTAATTCTATATTTCTTTCTATATTCTACTCCATCCATTTTTTCATAATATGCATTAGAATATAAATCATCAAAATATAAGCTTCTTATAAAATAACTATTATCTTCACTTGTAGAGTTTGCATCTATATCCATTAAATAAGATAACTTATTTTTTAATATTTCAGCTGTATCTTTATTTATAACAAATTTAATTTCATTTCTATATTTTCTCATACTAATCACCAAAATATTCTTTCATTTCATTATTACTTAAATTAAAGAAACTTTTTGCTTGCTTTGTTATATAATCTCTTCTAAGTTTTGTATAACTTCTTAATTTCTCTACATTATCTTCCCAAGTTTTATAAGTCATACCCCATCTATTTTGATTTCTTTCCATTTCTGGTTTTAAAGTATTATATATATCATCTATATATTCTAATACTCTATCTTCATTCCATACATTTTCTAACTGATAACTAAGTCTATTTAAGAATGTCTTTTTAAACTCATCATTTACTATTAAACTTCTCATGAGTAAAGTTGAAACTTGTAATCTACTCATACCTTCTGGTTGCACTGAGAAAGTAAAATAATTTAAATAATGATTCCACATAGCAAAATCTAAGTCATAGAATATCATATTTATTTTACCATCATCTATATCTGGGTGATAATAGAATCTAGTATTTACTATATCATTATTTGTTACCCAATTTTCAGCTACCCAAAAATCTACATAACTTTCTATATTTAATCTTTCTTTAACATAATTATAATTACTACTATTTTTCATATTATGTGTACTTACATAATTTAATAAATCAAAATATTTTTTACCATCACCTATAGTTATGTCATTATCTATTCTAACTATGTTAGTGTCTTCTTTTGATACATTAAAGTTATTAGCAATAAAATCATCATCTACTTGTTCTCTTATATTATATACTCCCCAATAATCTCCGTTTATATATAAAATTACTGGTTTATAAGCTTGCACTGTTAAATTTGTTTTACCATCTACCAAAGATGTCATAAGTACATCTCTAAAGAAAGCTGATTCTTGATCTTGAGAACCAGATCTTAATATTAAACTATTAAACTTAGAATAATCTCTATTTTCAAATACTTGATAGTTTAAACTAGGTTCACCATATCTTTTTTTGAATTTAAGAGCAAAACTTTTTTTAGGCAATCCTCTAGTTGAACCACCAAATAGTTTAAATCCACAAGGAATATTAAAACTTTTACCATCTTCATATAATTCAGCATTAGCATCTACAACAAGTTCAGTATTCCAAGCATCACTTTGTACTCTTTTAAAATTACTCGGATTTAAAGAAACCGACATAACAGGTAATGTATGATTTTCATTTATTATATAACTTCCTACTTTAACATCACTTATTATTTTACCTTGTTTATAACTTGCAGCTTTAACTACAGTAGTTGAATTAAGAAAAATAGGACCATTATATACTCTAGAGCTAGTTGTAGGTACACTACCATCTAAAGTATAATAAATTGTCCCATTTCCTGATATCTCTAAATTTATTCCATCACTATCGTTATATACACCAGATTCTATATTAAACTCTGGAGTATATGCGACACTTGAAGTTCCTGAACCATTTTCAGCTTTAGGAGTTGGTTTTGAGAAATAATATAATCCATAATCATTAGATCTACCAAAACTATGTCCTAATGGAACATTAGCAATTACCATTGAATCAATTATATCATTATCTTTAGTTAAATATATTGACTCTACATCAGATATTTTAAAGTTTATATGTGTATAACTATTATTACTTAAATTGGTATCACCACTAGCCATAAATATATAATATTCTCCTGATTTTAATTCAACATCAGGTAATTTATATTTTTTCATTGAATTAGTACTGTTAGTTAAGTAATAATCTTTTAAATTAATAGTCTTATTTGAGTTATTTTTTAATTCTATCCAATCATAATATTCATTACCATTATGTGGCATATGTGAATAATTGTTATTCATTACTTCACTTATTATTAAAGTATCTGGTGTTTTCAATTTTTCTTTAGAAAATTTCTTTATCCCTTCCGGATTATTATAATATCCTGGAGAAATATTACTTGTTTGATTAAACTTACCATCTTCAAGTACCATAGCAAGTCCGTTAGCAACATTCTTATATTCTACTTTGTCTATTATTTTACCATTTGAATTAGTAAGTATAGCTGTTCCATTTTTTGATTTTAAATCAAAGTTAGAATATATCTCTTCATTAGTATCATGATAATCTCCCATATATATTACATATACTTCATCTTCACTTAAAGTTACATCTCCTAAACAATATTTAAAAGGAGCATTTAATGTATTAGATATGCAATAATTTTTTAAATTAACCTTTTCTTTACCAGTATTTATTATTTCAATATATCCAACATAATTATCATGACTATTTTTAAAATTACCATCATTCTTAGGTAAAAATTCATTTATTTTAACATCACTTTCAGCTAACAATGATTTTTGATATTCTTCATATCCTTCTTCTGTATTAGGATATCCTGGAGTAGCTTTCTTAGACGAGAACCAATTGCCTTCTAAATCTCTTACCATTACTTCGTTACTTTTTATAGGCAATATATCTACCGCATCTACACTCTCACTTTGTGTATTAACTAAGAATAATTTTTCACTTCCATTACCATTCAATTTAAAGTTCGCATACAATCCATTCTTAGTTTCTCCACTTAGATAAACAACTATATAAGATTTAGGATTTATTGTTGTTTCAGGAAAAGCCCATTTAGTTTTACTATTTATGTCACTTAATCCATAATTTTTTAAATCAACTTCATAATCATTCGCATTATATATTTCAATCCAATCTGAAACAGTACCATCTGGACTAGAGACTGCTCCATTATTAGATGTCATTATTTCTGTTATAACCAATCCTTCATATTTACCTTCACCTTTAATTGGCAAATCTTTTTCTAACAATGATTTATCTGAATTATTAGATAATATAATATTAAGCACAGCAAAAACAATAATAGCACCTACCATTAAAGCAATTGTCTTAATATTATTTTTAAAGAATTTCTTATTAAATTCCATACTATCTAACTCCTAGCATTAACACTCATCATAAATATATTTTAACATACATTAAATATAAATAAAACAAGTTTTTAATTTTTATTAGAGTAAAAAAGTATACTTTACTAAAAGTGTACATTTTTTCGCTAGAATAATTCTATTTATTTATGATTTTTTATTTATTAACAGTACATATATTTGATATAATTATATAGGAACATTTAATAGTTGGGTGAGCCTTCATTCTGCTTAAGTTTGGAGGTGATATTATGAGTAAAAAAGATTTTTTGATTTTTATTTTGCTTTTAATAATTGTTTTGCTTATAGTATTGCTTTTAGTAATATTTATATAAACAAAAAAATCGCCTAACTCTTGTTAGGTGATTTGTCAAATATATGGCACACTCAACAGGCAATATTAAGTGTTCCTTTTCTATTATATGAAGTTTCCTTCACTAAATACATAATATCATATTTTTTTGTTATTGTAAAGAAAAAAAGAATCTTTCGATTCTTATTTAGTTTCATAAACACTAACTTGTTTTTTATCTTTTCCTAATCTTTCATATTTTACATATCCGCTTATTTTAGCATAAACAGTATCATCAGAACCAATACCAGCATTAATGCCTGGATAAATTCTAGTTCCTCTTTGTCTATATAAAATAGATCCACCAGTTACATATTCACCATCAGCGGCTTTAGCACCTAGTCTTCTACCTTCAGAGTCTCTACCATTTTTTGTAGATCCTTGACCTTTTTTATGTGCGAATAATTGGATATTTAATGTCATCAACTTCATTGATGAACACCTCCCTATCTAATTTCTATATATTTTTTATAATTTTTTTCTAACTCTTTCAATAAATTAATCATATTATCAATTAACTTATCAATAGTTTCATTATGTTTTTTTATTTTTATATTCAAGTATCCATCATTTTCTTCATATTCTATACAGTCCTCATCAATGCTTAACAAAGCATTTACTGTAGTAATACTAATACTTGATACAGATGCACAAACTATATCAAATCCTTCTTCTGCATATCCAGAATGTCCTTTAATAGTTATTTCATCTTTATTTATATTTATCTTAATCATTATTTTACCACTATTTTTTTAATTTCAACTTTAGTGTATGGTTGACGATGTCCTTGTTTTCTACGGTAATTTTTCTTTTGGTTGTATTTATAAACTATAATTTTTTTACCTTTACCGTTTTTAACAACTTCACCTTCAACATATGCTCCACTAAGTTCAGGCATACCAACAGTTCCATTAGCCATTAAAACTTTATCAAATTTAACTTTTGATCCAGCTTCAGCATCTAATTTTTCAATATAAAGAACTGTACCTTCTTCAACATAATATTGTTTTCCACCAGTTTCGATAACTGCTTTCATATTCTTACCTCCTTTATAAATTACTAAGACTCACCATTAAGGTACTAATAATAGTTTAAAACCTTCTCTGTGTGGTTGTAGAATGAGGCCCTACACGTTTAAAATAATATCACAAATTCCTTCTAATGTCAAACATTTTCTTTAAAAAATAGTTTTCAGTTAAATATCTACCATCTATATAAAAAAGGTGCCTATAATCTTTTTTCATTTTATCCACATTATTTATTGTTTTTTTCTTTTTAAACTTAAATTCATTTAAATATCTTTCAAGTAAAAACTTGTTAAATAATTCTTTTCTTTCTTTATATAGTTTATTTACTTCTAACATTAAAAATATAAGTACAAAAGCAATAATTTTATTTATATTAAAAAATAATAAACTAAATATTATTATAAATATATAAGATATTATTATCGTAAGAGATAAACTATTTTTAAAACTAGTTATTATATTAAAAAATATATTTAATATCTTAGATCCATCTAAAGGATATATTGGTATTAAATTAAATAGTATTATAAAATAGTGAATAGTTTTAAAATATTTATAATCTATAAAATCTTTTACTAATAAATAAAAAATATACTGAAATATAATACCTGAGATAGCTATTAAAAACTCTTCTATTAAAGGTCTATTTATTATTTCATTATATTTAATTAATCCTCCGAAAGGGAGAATTATTATTTTATCTATATTCCATTTAAATAATAAAGATATTATTATATGTCCTAATTCATGTACTATTATTAACACCATAAAATAAATCAAAAATCTAAAATAACCTATTGATACAAATATAAATAAAGTTATTAAAAATAAAGGATGAATATATATTTTATTTAAGATATTCTTCATAATTCAATATATTTCCATCCTTTTTATAAACTAAATATAAATTATTATTTGCTTCACCTAATAATTCTCCTTTACTTACATAATCATAAAGTTTTACATTTATATTTTCTATATTGCCATACCACTCATCTACTCCATCTATTCTTTGAATTATTACTGTATTACCATAATTTTCTTTTTCTCCTATAAAAACAACAATACCACTTTCACTTATAGGTACTAAGTAATTAACTCCAACACTAAGTTTAACACCATCTAAATATTTTTCACTAGATTCATAACTTAATTTTTCATTAAATACAGCTTCTTCTTTTATTACACCATCCAATATATCAAAACTACCTAAGTATTTATTATAAACATTCTTTAACTTAGTAAACGATATATTATTACTAAAAACTTGTTTATAAAATTCATTTTTAAAATTACTACTAGATTTTATAAGTATTAAAATTATTAAAGTTATTACTATTGATATTAAAAGTTTTATAAAAAAGATTGTCCCAACATTATTTTTTTTCATGATATCACCACTTAATTATATTAACTATTTTTATAAAAATACTAATCAAATGAACGTTTTTGCTTAACTTCAATATTATTTTTCAGTAATAAAAAACTACAGACAAAATACTCTTTTCTGTAGTTTTAACTATTATAATTTTATAAAAACAGTAAAATTTTATATTTTTTCTATTTTCAAGAAATTAGTTGATTTAATTGGTGCGTTATTTGGAAAACCTCCAGTTACTACTATTAAATCATTTTCTTTTAAATCCATAAAGTCTTTAGTTTTATTTATTGCTTCTTCTACCATATCATCTGTACTTTCATAAACTGGAAGGAGTGTTGTATAAACACCAAAACGGAGTGAAAGTAAATGAGCCACTTTCTCAGTTGGACAAGCAGCAAGTATTATTGTTTTAGGTCTTAAATTACTAATTTTTTTAGCAGTTAATCCTGATAAAGTAGCTGCAACTATAACTTTAACATCTAACATATTAGAAGCATCTACTACACTCCTAGCTATTGTATCAGTTATATCTGCTTCATATTCTGGTTTAACAATATTTTCATAATCTAAATATTTTTCAGTATTTTCTACTATTTCAGCCATATATCTTACTGCCTCTATAGGATATTTACCTGTTGTTGTTTCTCCACTAAGCATTACTGCATCAGTTCCATCAAGTACTGCATTGGCTATATCTGTAACTTCTGCTCTAGTTGGTCTTGCATTCTTATACATACTAGCAAGCATTTCAGTAGCAACTATGCAAAACTTACCAGATTTTCTACATTTTTCTATTATTTTCTTTTGTATTATAGGTAATTCTTTCATAGGAACTTCAACACCTAAATCTCCACGAGCTACCATAATACCATCACTGTATTCGATTATTTCATCTATATTAGAAATAGCTGTATTACTTTCTACTTTAGATATTATTTGTAAACCACTATTTTCTTCTTCTAATATTTCTTTAACAGCTAATATATCTTCTTTACTAGATACAAAAGATAAAGCTATAAAATCTCCATCATGATGACAAGCATATAAAATATCTTCTTTATCTTGTTCACTTATAAATGGCATATCCAAGTCTACTCCTGGTACATTTATACCTTTTCTACTACCAAGTATTCCACCTACTATAATACTACAAGTAAGACCTTTCTTATCTTTATCTACAACTAATAATTTCATAAGCCCATCTTCAAGTAATATAATGTCATCTATATTTATATTATTTAATGCTTCTTTATAATTAACAGTAATAGCTTCGTCAGTACCTACTATATCATCTTTTACTATTCTTATAGTTTTACCTTCTTTAAGATTTATTCCGTCATTTTCAACTATACCTGTCCTAAAATCTGGACCTTTAGTATCATATAAAATACCTACATTAGTTTTTAATTCTTTGTTAATTTTTTTTACTAGTTCTACAGTTTCTTTCTTTTCAGTTAAATCAGCATGAGAAAAGTTGATACGAGCAACATTCATACCATTTTCTACCATAGATTTCATAACTTCATATTTTCTACTTGCAGGACCAATACTACATATTATTTTTGTTTTTTTCATATTATCTACTCCTCGAATTTCTATTATTTACTTCTATATCTCTATTATAAACTAACTTGTCATAAAAAGAACAATAATTAGATTTTTTTAAATAATGAGATTCTAATTCTTTTTTCTTATGATAATCGTCCATATCATTAATATAAATTAATTCACCATAATCAATTAAATACATATTTCCATTTTCATCTTTTCCTATGTTTTCAGGTTTAGTATCATACCATAAATACCCATCATCTCTTAAATGACAATACATATCAATTAAATCAGATGAAGTATATTCTTCTTGATTAAGTATTTGTAATTTTTTTGTTTTTAATATTTTAGCATTGAAATAACCTAATTCAATAATTTCTTCAGCTTCAGGTTGTAAAATATATCTACTATGAGAAACATATTCTTTTAAAGTTTTATGATTATCATATTCCATAAAAGTTAATTTAATTATCTCATTATTATATTCAAAAGTAATCGAACTTTCACCACTACCTATAACTTTTAAATTAGCTATATTATTTTTAGAACAAAAATCTACTAATGATGAAGTTATTTTATCTACTTGTTCTGGATTTAAAAAGCTAAAACATTCAGCAATATATTTTTTTAATTCTTTCATAAGCAATTACCTTTCTAATATAAATTATAACACAAAATAAAGCTCTAGTGTAGAGCTCTATTTTAATAAATATATTTCATTATTCATAATTATTAATTTATTATAACTCATACCCAGTAAATATGGGTGTTTGTTTACTACCATCTTTTTATATCGTGCTTGTTTTTTAACCAACCACTAAAATTTATATTTACATATGTAGTAAAACCTGTATAAATTAATAAACCAACTAATGCTAGTATATACATAGCATTAATAAATAATTCAGTTTCTTGTGTTAAAACTGCACCACTACCATCTTGATATCCACTTACAAAACCTGCTACAAACCAACAAGCAACTGTAATTATTAAAATACATAATAATCTAAAATTTAACTCTTTACCTACTGGAGTTTTTTTAAACTCTTTATAATAATTTTTTCTTTCTTCCTTTTTTAAATCATAATAAGTCTTCATATTTTAATTCTCCTCTTCTTCTAATTTTTTCCATTAACACAATAATTAAATAAATATAATACTACTTCAATTAATAATTCAAAAATTATTAATAAAAACAATGAAATATCACTTATAAAAAAGCCACATACAAAAGCAAAAATTAATAATGCTCTTACTTTAATTAATAGATTAAATTTTTCTTTTGTAAATAATGTTTTATTATCTTTTACACCTTTTACGATTTTAATAAATATATTACACACTAAATTATATAAAGTTAATCCAATAATACATATTATAGCTGGTATTATAATTTCTAATAAAATAACACCTGTTGAAGTTTTATACTCTAACAAATATTCCTTTGCACTTAATACATCATAATCATTAATACTAGAAACAAATTCTATTATTCCTTCATTATTTAAAGATTGTTCTACTCCTACTTCATTAAATTTTATTATTGAATATACACTCATTGCAATTATAGCTAATATTATAATAGAATGTAATATCATAGCTGTAACAGAAACAACTTTTATTCCACCAACAATTTCCTTTAAATTACTTATAGAATTTAAAGTGCTTTTTTTATTTTTTTCTTTTTTTAATTCTTCTATTTGCTTTTCTCTAAACAAATTAAAATTATTTAATGCTTCTTCATAACTCATTCCTTGAGTATTACCTGCTAATACTTTATCTAACTCTTCTTGTTTTAATTCCATACAAACATCTCCTGTTTCTTATTACTTTTTTTGCTCTCCTTATACATATCACTACCTCCTATTTTTAATTATAGCACACTTCAACCGTATTTGCAAACTTTTTCTTTATTTTAGATGGGAAACGTTAATTTTTATTTGGAATTCCGTTTTATGATAAAAAACTGAAATAAGTATGATAGTAGTATAATATATATGTTTCTTTGCCAAAAAGGAGGAATGAAAAATGAAATCATG
>CALVVM010000061.1 GCA_944363855.1 uncultured Bacilli bacterium | reverse complement strand
AAGAGTTAATAATATAATAATAAAAATATAAGTCATGGCTGGTTGCTGTGACTTATATTTTTTTGTTTATAAAGGAAAAAGTATGTTATAATTAAATAGGTGATATTATGAAAGAAAAATCTTGTGGTGCAGTAGTGTACAAAAATGATAATGATGAATTAAAGTTTTTATTAGTTCATCAACACAATAATCATTATAGTTTTCCAAAAGGTCATGTAGAAGAAAAAGAAACAGAAATAGAAACTGCTTTAAGAGAGATAAAAGAAGAAACTAATTTAGATGTAGAAATTGATTCTAATTTTAGATATCAAATTACTTATTTAGTAGAGCAAAAAAACATTATGAAAGATGTTGTTTATTTTGTTGCTACTCCAAAAACATTTGATTTAATATCTCAAGATGGTGAAATAGATGAATGTGTTTGGTGCAATTATGAAGAAGTATTAGAAAAATTAGAGTTTGATAATATTAAAGAAGTTTTTGAAAAAGCATATAATTATATAAAAAATAAAAATATTTAATTTAGGGTTGACAAAAGAAAAAAATAAGTTATAATGTTAGTTAAGTGAGAGGGCATAAGGTAACGAGCTGTCCTGGGAGAAATCTTACACGTAAAACACGGAGTCACTTTTAATAGGCTTGCGTGTTTTTTTCATATCTTGGCAGTCTATTAATTATTATTCTTGTGAGTATGCATTAAAGCTGCATAGGGATTACTAGTCCTACACGTGTATGACACGGAGTCACGTTTTAGTGATTTTCGTGTCTTTTTTGATAAGGAGATGATATTATGTATTTTAAGAAAATTGAAGGAAAGAGGGTGTATTTATCACCCATGTGTACTGATGATGCTATTAAGTATACAAAATGGATGAATGATTTTGATGTTACAGATAAAATTAATTCAAGTTGTAATGTAATAAGTTTAGAAAGTGAAAAAGCGTGGTTGGAAAAAAATAGTGGGATAGGTAATTACCAATTTGCAATCGTAAAACAAGAAAACGATGAACTTATAGGTAACTGTAGTTTACACAACTTAGACCTTATAAACGGGAGGGCTACTGTAGGAATATTTATAGGAGATAAAGAAAATAGGGGTAAAGGATATGGTAGTGAAGCATTAGAGTTGCTATTAAGTTATGGATTTAATCATTTAAATCTAAATAATATAATGCTTGCTGTATATTCATTTAATGAACCTGCTATTTTCTGCTATAAGAAAGTTGGTTTTAAAGAAATAGGAAGAAGAAGAGAAGCATACTTCAAAAATAATGAAAGATATGATGAAATCTACATGGATATAATTAGAAATGAATTTTACGAAAGGAGAAAATTATGAATAATGTAATAGAAGTAAAAAAATTATCTAAATCATTTAAGGTTAAGGTAAAAGAAAAAGGTTTTATAGGGAGTTTAAAATCTATAGTTAAACCTAAATATAAAACTATTAAAGCGGTTAATAATATTTCTTTTAATGTAGAAAAAGGAGAAATAATTGCTTTCATTGGGCCTAATGGAGCAGGTAAGTCTACAACTATTAAAATGCTTACAGGTATACTTTATAACGATGCAGGTAGTATTAGTGTTATGGGGATAGATCCTACTAAAAAAAGAAAGAAACTTGCTTATGAAATAGGAACTGTATTTGGACAAAAAGAACAGTTATGGACTCATCTTACTCCATATGATAATTTTAAATTTTTTGGTGCTATATACGATATTCCTGAATATGTAGTAGAAAAGAAAATAAAAGAATTTATTGAAATATTTGAACTATCAGAATTTATAAATACACCAGTTAGAAATTTAAGTTTAGGTCAAAGAATTAGATGCGAAATAGTTGCTTCATTAATACATGAACCAAAAATATTATTTCTAGATGAACCTACAATAGGACTTGATCCAGTAGTTAAAGAAAATATTCGTACTTTAATAAAACGAATGAATAAAGAATATAAAACAACTATATTTTTAACAAGTCATGATGTAGGTGATATAGAAAAACTTTGTAAAAGAGTTATTATAATAAATAAGGGTGAAGTAGTATTAGATGATTCTATGGAAAATCTAAAATATCACTATTTAAATAAAAAAATAATAGAAGTAAAAATGAAAGAGAAAGTTAACTTAGATGATTCTAAAGGAATAACTATATTAAAAGATAAAGGATATAATTTAAAACTTGAAGTTGATACTAAAAAAACTAGTATAAGTGAAGCTTTAAAGAAATTAGATTCAGATAAAATAATAGATATAAATATATCTAATGTACCACTTGAATCTATAATTACTAATATTTATAAGGGAGAAAAATGAGAAAATATTTAAATATATTTAAAGCAACACTTATAAATGAATTACAATATGTATCAGATATAGTTTTAGGATTTTTATCTTTCTTAATAAAAATATTTATATTTTTACAATTATGGAATTATTTATATGATGATCCATCTAGTTTAATAGCTGGACTATCTAAAGATCAAATGATTTGGTATGTAATTATAACTGAAATGATATGGTATGGTACTAGAAATAAAACATTAGTAAGTCAAATAACTGATGATATAAAAAGTGGTGGTATTGCTTATACATTAAATAAACCATATAGTTATATTATTTATATAATTACAAAACACTTTGGCGAAATTAGTATTAAATTTATTTTATATTTAATACTTGCTATTGTAACAGGATTTATATTTATAGGACCAATAGATTTTAATATAATTAGTTTACCATTTATAATTATTGTATTCTTATTATCTTTTATAATAAATGCAGTAATTAGAATAATTATTAGTATGTTATCATTTTATATAGAAGATTCAACACCTTTTCATTGGTTATATGATAAAGTGATAATAGTGTTAGGAATAATATTTCCAATAGAAGTATTTCCTAAAGTATTACAACCAATTCTTAAATTTACACCTATTTATGTAGTAACATATGGCCCAGCAAAACTAGTTATTGATTTTAGTATTAACTCATTTATAACTATATTAATAGTTCAAATAATTTATTTAATAGTAATAATTTTATTACTAGCACTTATATATAGAAAGGGGGTTAGAAAGCTAAATGTTAATGGAGGTTAAAAAAGAATTAAAATTTATATTACTTAGTATTAAGTATAATTTAGCTCGTGAAATGACTAATAAAGTAACATTTCTTACAAATATAATTTTCATGATATTAAATAATGCTGCATTCTTAATTGAATGGATAATATTTTTTAGTATTAAAGATAATATTGGTGGTTATGGATTAAAAGACGTTGTACTTTTATGGGGACTAGCTAGTGGAACGTATGCTATATGTTTTCTATTCTTTGGAGCTGTTCAAGAATTACCTAATTTAATTATGAATGGTAAAATAGATTCATTTCTAGTTCAACCTAAAAATGTATTAATAAGTATTTTAACTTCTAAAACTAAAGTATCAGCTATAGGAGATTTAATTTATTCATATATATTATTATTTATTTATGGGTTTAGTATTAAAAATTTCTTGTTTTTTACTTTATTTATAGTAACAGGAGGAATAATAGTAACTAGTATTGCTACGATATTTGGAAGTTTAGCTTTCTACATTACTAAAGCAGATACGCTAACAGGAAATGTTATGGGTACAATGCTTAACTTTGATACATATCCAGAAGGTATATTTAAAGGTGCAATAAGAATATTATTTTATACAATAATACCAATTAGTTTTGCTGTATATATGCCACTTAATATACTAAAAGAATTTGAAATAATAAAATTTATAGCTGTAATTATTTTTACACTTTTTATAACTTTAATCGCATTCCTATCATTTTATAAAGGATTAAAAAAATATTCATCTGGAAATTTGATGAGTGCTAGAGTTTAGCAATTTTTGTTAAACTGTATATAAAAAGTATTCAATAATTTAAATTTTGTTTGTAGAATCTAATTTACTGTAAAAATTTAGTAACACTTATTTAAAAACGTTCATTTGATTAATAATTTTATATGTGATATCTTGTTTTAACAGGAGGTACATTATGAATTATTACAATCAAATTAAAGAAAAATTAATAGATAATGAAGCATACAAAAAAGTGAAAGATTTTTCAAAAAATAGAAATGATTTAAATACTTATTATGAAGTAGGTAAATTAATAATAGAAGCACAAGGTGGAGAGGCTAGAGCAAAATATGGCGATGGCTTGATTAAAGAATATTCCGAAAAACTTACTAAAGAAGTTGGGAAGGGATATTCTACTAGAAATTTGAAAAACATGAGAAAATTTTACTTATTTGTGCAAAAAGGGCACACAATGTGTGCCCAATTATCTTGGAGTCATTATAGGGAATTATTAAAGTTTAAAGATTTAAACAAGGTTGATTTTTACATATATTTAACAATAAAATATAATTTATCAGTAAGAGAATTAATATTTAAAATAAAGAGTGAAGAATACGAAAGGTTAAATAATAAAACTAAAGAAAAATTAATAATTAAAGAAGAAAATAAAGTCAGCGATTTTATTAAAAATCCAATATTAATAAAAAATAGTTATAATTATACTGAAATATCTGAAAAGTTATTAAAAAAATTAATACTAGAGAATATGGAAGAATTTTTAAATGAATTAGGTGAAGGCTTTTCTTTTATAAAAAGTGAATATAAAATAAAATTAGGTGATAGATATAATTATATTGATCTATTATTATTTAATTATATATATAATTGTTTTGTTGTAATTGAATTAAAAGTTACAGAATTAAAATCTGAACACATAGGTCAAATAGAAAAATATATTAATTATATAGATAAAAATGTAAGAACAATAAATCAAGATAAAACTATAGGTATAATAATATGTAAAAAAGATAATCAATTTGTGATGGAATATTGTAGTGATAATAGTATTTTTAAAACTACATATAAAATGATATAATAAAAGAGGTGATAATATGAAAACGGTTTTACCTAATTATGAAGAATGTATAACTAATTTATCTAATTCTATACTTAAACATTTTAATGTTGATACATATCACAATTCCATACCATTTATAGATAAGATACTTGATAAAGATTATAAGAATGTAATAGTAGTATTATGTGATGGAATGGGTTCTATTCTTTTAGATGAAATATTAGATAAAGAATCATTCTTAATAAAAAATAGAATTAAAACTATAACTAGTGTTTTTCCACCTACAACAACAGCTGCAACTACGAGTATGCTTAGTGGACTTAATCCAAATGAGCATGGTTGGCTAGGATGGGATTTATACTTTAAAAAAGAAGATAAAGTAATTACAATGTTTCTAAATACTTTAAAGGATAGTGATGTAGTTGCTGAAAATTATAATGTGGCTAGAACTACATATCCATATGAAAGTATAACAAAAAAAATAGGAAAAAATTATGAAGCTCATGAACTATTATCATTTAAAAAAGAAGAATATCAAAAAATAGAAGGTATAGTTGATAAAATAATTGAATTATCTAAGAGTGATAATAAAAAATTTATTTATGCATATTATGATAATCCAGATAATTTCTTACACGCCTATGGGATTAATTCTAGTATAGTAAAGAACGAGTTTAAAAGAATAAATAAATCATTAGAATATTTGTGCGATAATATTGAGGATAGTGTAGTTATAATACTTGCTGACCATGGACATATAGATGTAGAACACTATATTTTAGATGATTATCCAAATATAAAAAATATTTTAGAAAGAACTACATCTATTGAACCTAGGGCAGTTTCTTTTAAAGTGAAACCTGAAAATTTAGAAGAGTTTAAAACAGAATTTAATAAACATTTTAAAAATGACTTTGTTTTATTTACAAAAGATGAAATAATAGAAAATGAAATATTTGGAACTGGGATGAATAATCCTCATTTTAAAGAAGTAATAGGTGATTTTGTTGCTGTTGCTATTTCAAATAAAAGTATATTAGATAGTAATTTCAATAGTAATTTAAAAAGTCTTCATGCAGAGCTAACTGATAGAGAAATGCTTATTCCTATAATAGTTAAAGAACAACCAAAAGTTAAAGTAAAAGGACAATAATATTTATTGTTCTTTTTTCTATTAATTTTTTAAATTTTAGTGTATAATACTAATGAATGGACGTGATGCTATGTTTATAGATGAAGTAATAATTGAATTAAATGCGGGCCGTGGTGGAAATGGATGTATGGCCTTTAGAAGGGAAAAATATATTGAAATGGGTGGACCATTCGGTGGTAACGGTGGACATGGTGGAAATATAATTTTTGAAGTAGATGAAGGATTAAATACATTAATTGACTTAAGATATAAAAAAATATATAAAGCCAAACAAGGAGAACATGGCCAAGGTAAGGCTATGAATGGTAAGAATGCTGAAGACTTAATAATCAAAGTTCCAATAGGTACAGTTATAACTGATACAGATACTAATTTAATTATTGGAGATTTAACTAAAAAAGGAGATAGAGTAGTTGCTGCTTATGGTGGCCGTGGTGGCCGTGGTAATATGGCATTTGCTACAAGAAATAATCCAGCTCCAGCATTTTGTGAAAATGGAGAACCTGGAGAAGAAAAAAAAGTTAAAGTAGAATTAAAATTACTTGCTGATGTAGGATTAGTTGGTATGCCTAGTGTAGGTAAATCTACATTTATTAGTAAAATAAGTGCTGCTAAACCAAAGATTGCTGCTTATCACTTTACAACTTTAAATCCAAATCTTGGAGTAGTTAAAACTAAAGATAATAGATCTTTTGTAGTTGCTGATTTACCTGGACTTATTGAAGGAGCTTCTTTGGGTGAAGGACTTGGAGATAGATTCTTAAAACATATTGAAAGAACTAGAGTAATTGCTCATATTATAGATATGTCTGCTTTTGAAGGTAGAGATCCAGTAGAAGATTACAAAATAATAAATAAAGAACTTGAAAACTTTAATAAAAAAATAATGGATAAACCACAAATAGTTATCGCTAATAAAATGGATATGGAATCTTCTTTAGAAAATTTAGAAAAGTTTAAAAAAGAAGTAAAATGTGAAGTATTCCCAATAAGTTCTATGACAGGTGAAGGTATAGATAAAGTTCTAATAAAGTTAGCTGATATGCTTGATACTATTGAAAGACAACCTTTATATGAAGAAGAAAAGTTTGAAAGTCATGTTTTATATAAGTTCAAAAAAGAACAACCTTTCAAAATATTTAAAGAAGGAGATACTTTTGTAGTAACTGGTGATGAAATAGAAAAGATGCTAAGGATGACATGGTTTGCTAGTGATGAAGCATTTGCTAGATTTTCTAAAAAATTAAGAAGACTTGGTATAGATGATAAATTAAAAGAAATGGGAATAGTTGAAGGAGATACTATACGTATTCTTGACTATGAATTTGAATATAAAGAATAAAATACTTGTAAAAGTATTTTTTTTCTTGTATAATTATACATAGAATAGAGGTTATGTTTATGAATAAAAATGGTTTTACATTAGTTGAATTACTTGCTGTTATAGTAATACTTGCTTTACTTGCTTTACTAACTTCGACAGCAGTTACAAAATTAGTTAAGGATGCTAAAAATGACTTGTCAGAAACACAAATGACTTTAATTAAATCTGCAGCAGATACTTGGATTGCAGATAATATAAATAAGCTTCCAAGTAGTGGTAGTTGTGGTTATTTAACTTTAGAAGATTTAAAATATTATGGGCTTTTAGATAATACTATTTTAGATCCTAAAAATAGTGAAGAAATAAGTGATGATTTAAAAATAAAAATAACAACTGTTACGAGTGCTTATGGTAATCCTGTTAGTACTTCAGAAGTTAATCCTGAAAGTATAGAAGGGTGTAGTCAAATATATTTTCCTATTTGTACTATAGCTGATGATTCTACTGTATCAGGATTAAATGCAGGAGCAAAATACAACTGTAAAGTTGATCCTAATAAAGAATCATATACATTTTACGTATTAACAAGTGTAGGTGATAACACAAATACAGTAAATATGATAATGGATAGTAATATTACTTCAACAGGGAATCCAATAAAAGAATCAAATCCTACAGATAAAGGTTTAGTTTCATGGTATTCAGGTGAAGCAAATAATACATATGGACCAATTAGAGCAATGAATCACTTAATAAGTGCAACATCAGCATGGACAAACTTAAATGAAATAACAATAAGTACATTTATTGATAATGCAGATGTATCACATAATATGTCTCAAACATTTACATCATACGCTAGGTTACCACGTTATAGTGAAGTATCAAATGTAACAAATCAAAAATTGTGGTTAATAAATTATTTATCAAATAATGGAGTGTCAGGAGTATATGGTTATTGGACACAGTCTTCTCATATAGCTTCAACAGATGGAGCATGGGCAGTTACTACTGATGGTAGTTTAAGTACATTTGCGGTTAATAATTCCATAACAGTTGGTATCCGTCCAGTTATTACTGTACCAATAAACAGAATTATACAAACGAATCAATAATTTTAAATTGATTCTTTTTTATTTCCTATTTTTATAGTATAATAAGTTTGTGGTGGTATTATGTTATACAGTTCTATAGAAAATAAAAAAATAAAAAACATAAAAAAGTTATATACAAAGAAATATAGAGATGAATATAATGAGTTTTTAATAGAAGGAGAACATTTAGTATTAGAAGCTTATAAAAAAGGTATTTTAAAAGAACTAATACTTGAAGAAGGAACTGATTTTAAGTTAGATATAGAAACTAGCTATGTAACTAGTAGTGTTTTAAAATATATAAGTGAACTTTCTAATCCTTCTAAAATAATGGGTATATGCAAAAAAATAGAAGAAAAAGAAATAGCTAAAAAACTAGTTATTCTTGATGGAGTTCAAGATCCAGGAAACTTAGGCACTATTATTAGAAGTAGTGTTGCTTTTAATATAGACACTATAATTCTTAGTAAGACTTGTGTAGATTTATATAATTCTAAAGTACTTAGAGCTACTCAAGGTATGATATTTAATATAAATATAATTGAAAGAGATTTAGAAGAAATAATACCTAAATTAAAAGAAAATAATTATAAAGTATATGGCACTAAGGTAAATGGTGGAAAAAGTTTAAAAGATATTGAAAAAACTGATAAATTTGCTATAATAATGGGAAATGAAGGCAACGGGGTTAAACCAGAGATCCTTGATATGTGTAGTGACTATATTTATATAGATATGAATAAGTCATGTGAAAGTTTAAATGTAGGAGTTGCTACAAGCATTATTCTTTATGAATTAGATAAGTAGGTAATATATGGATTTAATAAATATAGGTAAAATTGTTAATACTCATGGACTTAAAGGAGAAATAAGAATTATTAGTGATTTTAAATATAAAAAAGATGTATTTAAAACTAATAATATAGTTTATATAAATAATGAAAAATATATAATTAAATCTTATCGCTTTCACAAAATCTATGATATGATTACTTTAGATTCTATAAACACTATAGAACAAGCTGAAGAACTTAAAGGTTTAAATGTTTATATAAATAGAACTGATTATAAGTTTGATGGTTATTTAAATGAAGATTTAATAGGTCTAGATGTTTATGATAATGAAATATTAAAAGGTAAAATAGTTGATGTTGTTAAAACTGTAACTAATGATTTACTTGTAATAGAAGGAAATAAAAAACATATGGTTCCTAATATACCTGAATTTATTAAAGAAGTAGATTTAGAAAATAATAAAATATATATTGAATATATAAGAGGGTTAGATAATGAAGATTGATATATTAACTTTATTCCCATCTATGTTTGATGGATTTATAAGTGAATCTATAATAAAAAGAGCTATAGAAAAAAAATTAGTTGAAATAAATATACATAATATTAGAGATTATTCAACTGATCCACATAAAAAAGTAGATGATTATGGTTTTGGTGGTGGTAAAGGTATGGTACTTATGCCACAACCAATATTTGATGCAGTTGAAGATTTAAAAACTAATGATTCTAAAGTAATTCTTATGACTCCACAAGGAATTAAATATGATCAAGAAACTGCTTATAATTTAACACGTGAAAAACATTTAATAATTATATGTGGTCATTATGAAGGATTTGATGAAAGAATAAGAAGTATTGTTGATTTAGAAATAAGTATTGGAGATTTTGTTTTAACAGGTGGAGAAATACCTGCTATGGCAATAAGTGATAGTATAATTAGATTACTTGATGGAGTAATAATGAAAGAATCACATATAAATGATTCATTTAATGATAATTTACTTGATTATCCGGTATATACTCATCCAGCAGAATATAAAGGTATGAAAGTTCCAGATGTACTTTTATCTGGGCATCATACTAATATAGATAAATGGAGAAAAGAAGAACAAATAAAAAGGACTAAAGAAAGAAGACCAGATTTATTAGAAAAGAGATGATTTTATGAGAGAACAACATTATTATGTTTGTAAAAAGGGTGATGATAGACAACTAATTTATCTTGATTATGATAAATTAAAAGGTTTTGGTTTCTCACCTAAAAATAATGTTAAGTATGATGGAATTATCGTAAATAAAATGGTTATAATAAAACCTTCTATGATAGAGAAAGTTTTAAAAAGAAAAATAAAAAGAAAATTAGATTTATATTTAAAATTAATAATTAGATTTATTGAAAGTGAAGATAGTGATAATGGTGAAACGCTACGAGAAGCTTTAAATGATTTATCTAGATATAAAAATATAATAGATTATAAATATAAAAAATATTTAGATGAAAAATATTTAAAAATATTATTAAAAAAGATTGCTATACTTGAATATGAATTAAATAATAAACTAATGAGTATAGGTGAGTATGAATATGAAGAAGAAAAAACTTCTACAAGAAGAAGATAGGAAGTGGAATTATGGTTAGTTATAAAATAGGAATATATAATAGAAAAGAAGCAAGGATAATTGATTTAGATAAAATTACTAAAATAAAAAGTTTAGACAAATTAGATGAATTAACTAGTACTTTTAATAGTGAAGAAGAATTGAAAACATATCTATTTAATCAAGAATTAATTTCTTTAGATGAAATGGAAAAAAAATTAAGTATAATGTATAAAAATAATGGTAAAGTAAAAAAATTGCCGATTGTATATCAAGATATGAAAAAATATTTAGATATAGTTTATTTAAAAGCTAAGATGATGGCAGCAGCACAAGACATTGAATTATTAGAAAAACTTGCTCGCCATTATAGTATAGGCAGTGATAAGTTTAATCCACAAGGAGTAAATGTTTCTGATATTAGAATGTATATAAGTGATTTTAGAAGTAATGGTGAAAAACATTTTTACTCTAGAGCTTTAGAACTTGCTTTAGATGATATGTGGAAAAAAGCAGTATTTAAACTAGTCGATAAAAAAACTGGAGAAGTTAAAGAAAACTATAGAGGTTCTAGAGATTTAGGTATGTTCTTATATAAATATGAGAAAACATTAGAGAAAAAAGCAGAAAAACAAGAAACAAAAGTAGAAGTTAAAACTGAAAAAGTAACAGAACCAGAATGGGAACAAACAACTTTATTTGATTTAATAAATAAACAAGAAGAAATTAAGGAAGAACAAAAAAAATGGGTATTAAGTAGTGAAGGAGAACCAGATTTTCCACCTAATTCAGAAGAAGAAAGAAATTACAAAAGATATTTAGAAGAGTTAGATGAGTTAGCTAATAATGAACCTATTGAAAATCATCCACATTATAGAAGATAAATTATCTTCTTTTTGTTTACAAATTTTTTAAAACATGTTAAAATATTATTGTATTCATAGAAAAGAGTGTGATAGTATGAATGATACAAAAATATATGATTCTAATGAATTTCAAAATGAGTATGTATCTACAGTAGTTAAAGAGGTTGCAGAGATACTTGAAGAAAGAGGATATAATCCAACAAATCAAATTGTGGGTTATTTAATGAGTGGAGATCCAGGATATATTTCTAGTCATAAAGAAGCAAGAAATAAAATAACTTTATTTGATAGAACTAAAATACTAGAAATACTTGTAGAAGATTTTTTAACTAAAAAATGAGATATTTAGGTTTAGATCTTGGGACACGTACTCTTGGTATTTCTATAAGTGATACTACTAAGACTATTGCAAGTGCTTTAAAAACAATTAGATTTAATGATAGTGAATATGATTCTATACTTCCTGAATTGAAAAGTATTATTGAAGAATATGAAATATCAAAAATTGTTTTAGGGTTACCAAAGAATATGAATAATACTATGGGAGAAAGATGTGAAACTACTATTAATTTTCAAAAGAAACTAATTGATACATTTAATATAGAAGTAGTTTTACAAGATGAACGCTTAACAACCGTACAAGCAACAAATTATATGTTAGAAGCAGATATATCTAGAAAAAAAAGAAAGAAAAAAATAGATAGTTTAGCTGCTAATATTATTCTTCAAACATATTTAGATAGAGAAAAAGGAGGCAAATTATGAGAGAAGAAACAATGACTTTTAAAGTAATAAATGATGAAGGAAAAGAAATAGAATGTGAAGTTTTATTTACATTTGAATCAGATGAAACTAAGAAAAATTATATAGTTTATACTGATAATACTGTAGATGAAGAAGGAAATACAAAAGTATATGCTTCAATTTACAATCCAGATCAAGATGAAACTAAATTACTTCCAATTGAAACCGATAAAGAATGGAAAATTATTGAAACTATTCTAGAAGAACTTCAAAACGAAACTGCTAACAATACAGAAGAGTAATTTACTCTTTTCTTTTATGAAAAAAATTATTTTAATAATAACAAGTTCAATATTAGGAGTAATTGCTACTATAATATTAGCTTGTATAGTATTTTATAATGTTAATTTAAAAGCAGTTAGTAGTGAATCTACTGAAGTAAAATTTATGGTAGATAGTGGAAGTACTTATTATAATGTTATTTCTAAATTAAAAAGTGAAGATTTAATTAGAAATGAATTGGTATTTAAACTTTATATTAAGTTTAATAAAGTAAATGATATACAAGCAGGAACTTATAAATTAAATAAAAATATGGATGTTAAAGATATTGTAGAAGTATTCTCTAAAGGTAATACTTATAATCCAGATGCTATAGTAATAACTTTTAAAGAAGGAAAACATATGAGAAGTATTGCTAGCACTATAGCTGAATACACTAATAATACTGAAGATACTGTATATAATTTAATTAAAGATAAAGAATATTTAAATAGTCTTATAAATGAATATTGGTTTATAGATGAATCTATATTAAATAATAATTTATACTATTCTTTAGAAGGTTATTTATATCCAAATACATACGAGTTTAAAAATAAAGATGTAAGTGTTAAAGAGATATTTAAAACTATGCTAGATGAAATGGATAAACAATTAAATCCATATAAAACAGATATATTAAGTAATAAATATTCAGTACATGAATTACTTACGTTAGCTAGTGTAGTAGAACTTGAAGGCGCTAATAGTAACGATAGAGAAGGTATTGCTGGAGTATTTTACAATAGATTAAAGAGTGGTGAACCATTAGGTAGTGATGTTACAACTTATTATGCTGAAAAAATTGAAATGAGTGATAGAGATTTATATACTTCTGAAATAAATGAAGCAAATAATTATAATACTCGTAGTTATAACTTAGCTGGTAAATTACCTATAGGTCCTATTTGTAATCCAAGTATAAAATCTATAAAAGCAACTCTTTATCCAGAAAGTCATAATTACTATTATTTTGTTGCTGATGTAAATAAGAAAACTTACTTTTCTGAAACTTATGAAGAACATCTTGCAATTATTGATGTTTTAAAAAAGGATGGGTTATGGTACATTTACGACTAGAAAAATTAGAGAAATACGCACAAGAAAATAATGTTCCAATAATGCAAAAAGATGGAATAGAGTTTCTTGCTAATTATATTAAAGAAAATAATATAAAGAATATATTAGAAATAGGAAGTGCTATTGGTTATTCTGCAATAAAAATGGCTTTAGTAGATAATGATATTAAAGTAACTACTATTGAAAGAGATATTGATAGATATAATCTTGCAGTTAAAAATATTAATGATTTTAATTTAACTGAAAAAATTAATATTATTAATGCAGATGCTCTAGAAGTAGAATTAAATGATAAATATGATTTAATATTTATAGATGCTGCTAAAAGTCAATATATTAAGTTTTTTGAAAAGTTTGAAAAAAACTTAAAGACTAATGGAGTTATAGTTAGTGATAATTTATCTTTCCATGGACTTGTAGAAGATGAAACAAAAACTAATAATAGAAATACTAAACAATTAGTAAGAAAAATTAGAAAATATATTGAATATTTAAAAGAAAATCCTAATTATAAAACAACATTTTATGAATTAGGAGATGGAGTAGCTATTTCAATTAAATTAAACTAAAGATAGATTGGTTCTAGATAATTCAGTGGGGAGTAAAAATCAACCGTTAAGATAATTTAGTGGGGAGTTTTTATAAGAAAACTAAATAATCTAGTGGGGAGATGACGTAAAAGTTATCTTCTTTTTTTGTTATATAATATTTTTTGTAATTTTT
>CALVVM010000060.1 GCA_944363855.1 uncultured Bacilli bacterium | reverse complement strand
ACATTATAATTTCCTCTTACTCTTTTATCTCTAGGAACTGTTATATCAATTTCTGATGGTGTTTTATTTGTAAGATTTAAAATATGTAGTGCTGTATTATATGAAAAAATAGCACTTGGATAATTTTTTTGCAAAATATAATATTCATCTTTTAATAGTCCAGTATCCATATATAAACCATGACATACTCTTTCGATTATACCTTTATTAATATAAAATCGAATTTGAGGTTTATATATTTTAAGTTCTAATAATTCTGACGTTGAAATATAACCATGATTATTTTTTAAAAATTCAATTAATTTTTCTTCATTATTCATATCATCACCACTTTTACTTTTGTACCTACATTATAACATTTTGTGGAACAAAAGTAAATATAGTTTTATTAATTTGTCGAAAAAATATTTTTTGTGTAAAATTTATAGGGTTTGGGATTTTCCCATAATTTTGCAAATGAGAGGAGTACATTTGCAGTGCTGGCTAAGACAAGATTTTACTAAACTGAAAAACTCACTAAAAATTTTTTAAATTATTTTAAACTATTTTCCATCAAAAAAAAGACTCTATTTAATAAACATTTTAAATAGAATCTTATATTTTTAAATTAGTTTTTTTAATTCTAATGGACTAGTTTTTGAAATAATTAAGTTGTATTTTACCCTTAAAATTTCTTTTACTATTGGCAGTAATTCTTCTTTTTTACATCTTACATTAAACACATCAGCAGCAGAATTTATATGATTTATAAGCGAACACTCTGATAAACAATGTCTAAAATATCCATTAGCAATATAAAATGCAATAGCATCTGGCATTAAAAATTTAATAATATACTCACTATAATTATTAAAAAATGGTAATAAAATTTCTTCAAACTCTTCTTCAGTTATATCTTTTTTTCCACTTATCATAATGATTCTCCATAAATTAATTCATTTAAAACGATTTCTTCAGCAATATTTTTTATATTATTCATCTTACCTATCCATAAAATTTGATCATTTTGTTTTAAATTTTCATCAATATTTTCTTTTTCAGTAAGTAATAAAATTAAATTATTTATTTTACTATTAGCAATAATATTAATATCATGCAAATACTCATTCAACTTATCTTTCATAAGTAGTTCAGTATATAAACCTCTTTTATTCTTCTTTAAATACTCTAACTTAAGCAATCCATACTTTCCTATATTAAATCTTTCTTTATCTTCTAATTTTAAATCTGGTAATAAATAATCACCTATTCTAGTGTAACTAATGTTCATAACTATTTCCTCATTTCTTTCTATTTATTTTGGCTTTAATTGTTATACATTTATTTGTTACACTTTGACCTTCGCCACCACCTGCATTTATGTGATTCGAAATAACAATTACATCACTACTATCTCCAAATGCATTTAAAACCCTATTTACTCTTTCAGTTGGACTTAATGTTTCATCAGTAGTTCTGGTCATTTTAACATCTAACCCTAATTCTCTTAATCTATTATATATATACTCTGATATTTTTAAAGTATATTCTTTTTCTATTATTCCATTACCTGAAGCACCTGGATCATTTCCTCCATGCCCAGCATCAATTACAACTTTTGCCATACTATCACTCCTACACTATTATATTCAACCATAAAAAAAAGGTATCTAAATACCTTATAATTCTATGTCTACTTTATAATAGACACCATTTCTATAGTACTCCAACCAAACTTTATTATCAATTTGATTTTTATACAATTCTTCTCTTAAATTATTAACGTTTGAAATTACACTACCATTAAATTCAGTGATTACATCTCCAATTTGTAAACCTTCTTTGTGTAACAAACCATTTTCATTTAAGTCAAGAATTACAACCCCATCTATATCCTTAATTTCTATTTCATATTCATTCAAAAGTTCAGTATTAGTAGCATTGCACATAACTGCTCCTAAATTAGGTCTATTAAGTTCATGATTTTCTAATTTCCCTACCAATTCCATAACAAAATTAATAGGTAATGCATAAGCAGTATGTTGGTTTTCTTCTTTTATAAACACCATACCTATTACTTCATTTTTATTATTTAGTAATGGTCCACCACTATTACCATAAGTAACATCAATATTCACTTCAATAGCACTCAAATTACTAGAACCATGCATCGTTTCAAAAGTTATTTTTTTATCTAACTCACTTATTTTACCTTTACTTATAGTATTAATGTTTTCTATATTATTAGGTGTTCCTACAGCTATTACTTGATCATCAATACTAACCTTATTACTATTTCCAATATCTATCTTATTTAATCCTAACTTATTTTCTACTGTTAAAATAGCTATATCTGTATATTCATCATAATTTAATATATTAGCTTTAATCTTTTCCTTACCACTATTATAAACGTATATATCATTATATCCTTCTACAACGTGATAACTAGTAATAATATAACCCTTATTATCTTCTACTTTATATGCAAAACCAGATCCACTTCTAATTGTTTCTTCATCTATACATTCTATATATACAATTGAATCATTTATATCACTTTTATTAAATATTAAGACAGTTATAAAACTGCCTAATATTAATAACATAATACCTATATAAACTAATATCTTTTTCATTAATCAATCTCTGTTATTTCTCTCCAGTTATCTGGAAATCCTATTTTATTTAAGAAGTTATTTATAGGAAGTATATTTGTCTTTCCTTCAAGCATATCAATTTCATATCCTATTTCATTAACAAACTCCCTAAACTCTTTATCAGTTAATAATTGTTTCATTATTATAACTACTGAGAATAAATCGTTTTTACCATAATTATATTCTCCATCAGTCATATCAACATCAAGTTGGTGATGATACCTAGTATCTGGTATAAGTTTTTGCGTTCTATGATCATATAAAATATCTTCATGAGCACATAAATTTCTATAATTCGATAGTATTGATAAATAAATTACTAAAGATTCAACATCTAAATTATATATAGAAGCAATTTCTATTTGATCTGAATCATCCAATATATCATATAGTTCAGCAACAATACCAAAGCTTAATACTTTAACTAAGATCCATAAAGGAATATAACCATAGTTAGTAACATAGTGCATTGTAGCTGAATGGTGTTTTACATTGGTTCTAATTTGTCTTTTTACTTTATTAAGTACATCATGTACCTGTCTATTTTTCATAGAATCTTTTGAATAATTTTTAGGATTTAAATATTCCTTTTCTTTATAACCATATTTTTTTGATAATTGATAGCTTATTAAAGATTTTATATTATTTTCAACTATAAGTAAGTTTTTAAAAAATATATTTCTTACTTTTCTATCAAATACAAACATAGCATACAATTCTTCAAAAGTAGTACCTGATATAAATTTATCATCTTTTCTAGATTTCATAAAAAGATGTCTATAACCACTTATAAAGAAATAGTTTTCTCTAAGTAAAATATTTTTTGCCTTTTCTATATCATTTATAACAAGTCCTCTAGACTTCAATATTTCTATTTGCTCATCTAGAGTTTTAAATGTCTTCTTACCCATACTATCACCATTATAATTATACTATAAATAAATGAAAAATACTAGAAAAATCTAGTATTCATATATTCCAAGTATTTTTTCTTGTTCTGTTTCAGTTAAATCATCTAGTACCCATTCATCACCAGACTTAGTTAATGAGAAATAAATAGTATATTTAACTCTTTCCTTATTGTCTTTTAGTTCTTCTAACTTATAATCATTAAACATACTTTCATCAAACATACCTTCATCATCTAAAAACTCGTCTTCATTAGTAGTTCTATAAGTTTCGGCTTCTTTTAGAACTTTAGTATAATCATTTACTTCTATTTCTGCTTCTACAGTTGCTTTATCTCCATTAACTGTTTCTTCTTTTATAGTATAAGTTAAATCTTGATAATGCTTTTTCATAATATCTCTATAAGTTGTTTTTTGATCTTCATCAAACATTTCTTCCTGATCAACTAAAGAATCTAATTCACTAAGTACATTTGAATCTAATGTTTGATAATTATTTAAATATGTTTCTACTTTTTTAGTTGGTGTATTATCCATATTTCCTATAGAGCATCCTGTAAGTACTAAAGCAATTCCAAGTATACTTAATACTTTCTTCATAAAAAATCCCTCCCTTAATAATATGGGAGAGATTTTTTTGTTTATACATTAATTTTTAAATTTATTATACCAATTTTCTAAAGTTTCTTTATCATTATAATAAATATTATTAGATTCTTCTACTAAATCATCTTTATTTTCTTCATACCAAGTTTTAGTTTTATCTATCCATCCACTAATAGTATTTTTATCTTCTTCAACTATATCACTATTAATATCTCTTAATTCATCTTTATTAGTTTTATACCAATCTTTAGTATTATTATAAGCATCTTTTACTTTGTCAGTCACTTTATTTAGTGTACTATCTTCTTTACTTTCACTATTTTCTATAGTACTATTAGATTCTACTTTTTGTTCTACATTATTTTGTTCTTGTTTAATCTGTTCTTTTTGTTCAGCTTTTACTTCTTCCTTATTTTCTTTAATTTCTTCTTTTATTTCTGAATCTTTATTTTCATATACATTTATAGTTACATTATTTTCTGTTTTTCTACATCCACAAACTAATAAACACATAAGAAATATAATTAATAATTTCTTCACTTCAACCACCTACGAAGTATTCTACCATCTAATATAAATATTGTCAAACTCCGTACTTTAACCCTTTTTTCTTTAAAATTAACTTCCTTATAAAATCAAATGGTATAACAGTAAAAGCAAACAAAATCATTATCTCAAATTCAAATAAAGAAAGTCCACTTGTTCTAAATACAGATCCACCATAATATATAAGAAATATTTGCACAATAACTATAAATGAAATTATAATTAAGAATACTTTATTTTTTAATATATTACCAAGTATATTTAATCTATGAGTTCTAGCATTAAAGCAATTAAATATATCTATAAAAATAAATAAACCAAAGAATGCAGTATATAAATATGTTTCATTTCTAAATAAATTACTTATAAAAGGCACTTTCAAAAATAGTATACAAATAAGTGATGAAAATATACCTGTAAAAAATATTTGATTTATCATATATTTATTTATTATAGGTTCATCTTTTTTCTTAGGCATTTCTTTCATATACTCTTTTAATGGCGGTTCAAATGAGAATGCAAGTCCAGCAAAAGTATCCATAACCATATTTATCCATAACATCTGTATAACCGTTATTGGCATCTCAATATTTATAAAAGGACCTATTATCGATAAAGAAAGTGCACATAAATTTATTGTTAACTGAAGTATTATAAATTTTCTTATGCTTTTAAAAATTGTTCTACCAAATAGAATTGCTTTAGATATAGATAAAAAATTATCGTCTAAGATTACTATATCACTAGCTTCTTTAGCAACTTCAGTTCCACTTCCCATACCAAATCCTACATCTGCTTTTTTTAAAGCAGGAGCATCATTTACACCATCACCTGTCATACCCACTACTAAGTCCATTTCTTGACATATTCTAACTAATCTACTTTTATCAGTAGGAAGACTTCTAGCAACTACTGATATTTCAAAAATCTTACTTTTTAACTCTTCATCACTTAATTTATTTAATTCTTCGCTAGTTAAAACTAAATCCCCTTCTTTATATATACCAACTTCTTTAGCAATCGATTTAGCAGTATCTTTATTATCTCCTGTTATCATTACAGTTTTAATATGAGCATCATTTACAAGACTAACCCCTTCTATCGCTTCTTTCCTTATATCATCTTTTATAAGAATTATTCCAACTAAGCATAAATCTTTTAAATCGCTCATACTTCTATTTTTACTAGTAGCAAGCACTAATACCCTAATTCCATTCCTAGTATTTTCTTTTATCAAACTTTCTATTTTGCTCATATTAAGTATTTTTCTAATACTTCCAAAATTATCATAATAACCAATACAATTTTTTAGTATTACTTCAGGTGCTCCCTTTATTAAATTAACTCCATCTACCCTAGTAACTGAATATTTATTCTTACTATCAAAAGGAATCATATCTTCTTTTTTAATTCTTTTATTATCCCTTTTAAAGAATGATAGAATTGCCCTATCAGTAATATTCCCACCTATTACTTTATCATCGTCATAACTACTTTGATTATTACCTATACAAGAAAGCTTTACTATGTCATAATACTTTTTATATTTTTCTAAATCTTTCTCTTTTTTATATTCTTTTAAATCTCCACTTATTATACTTTTAACTTCTAATTTACCTTTAGTTAAGGTACCCGTCTTATCTGTAAATAAAATATTTATGCTACCACTTGTTTCTATACCTACTAGTTTTCTAACAAGTACATTATCTTTAAGCATTCTTTTCATATTAGAGGAAAGAACTAAGGTAATCATCATAGGTAGTCCTTCTGATTGATTCCCTTAATGATTATATTTTTCTAATAAAAAATTTAATTTTTGAAAATTAAAGTATATATCAAACTCTTTATTTTGATGTATTTCAATGCGTTTTATCAGTTTCGCCATAATATTTCTATCAACATTACCTTTTAAGAAATCTTCAATTAATTGCTTACACTCTTTATCTACTTCTTCGTTATTTTGTTCTTCAGGTGTAATGAAGCCTAATTCTCTTTTTTTAGCTTCTAATCTATTAATTTCTATATTTAATTTTTCACTTATTCTTATATACATATCATCTGATATTTTACCACTTAAATTATCCAAATACATTTTATCTAGTTGTTCATTTTTTATTTTAATCTCATTAATGATATTTTCTAGTTTAACCTTATTGTTGGCTTTTGTTTTTTTCTTTCTACGTACATCTTCTACATTTTCATTTAATTTATTACCTTCTAAAATATTTTTAAAAAGTGTATTTAATAATTTTAATATTCCTTCTTCTATTTTGTCATAATTATATGAATGAGAAGTACATAATTTTTGCTTTGAATACATCCTATAATAATTACATACTATATAAGTTCTTCCATCACTTTTTCTAGGTTTACAAATAGATATTCTATGCTTACAATCATAACAAAATAACAATCCATCAAAAAGTCTATAAATTTCCTTTTTAGGTCTAGTCTTACAATTTTTTAATCTTTGTTGTATAAATTCAAATGTC
The DNA here is from genome assembly GCA_944363855.1 of uncultured Bacilli bacterium. GTDB lineage: Bacteria > Bacillota_I > Bacilli_A > RF39 > UBA660 > UMGS1613. The sequence continues at coordinate 1,064 of CALVVM010000060.1, read as the reverse complement.
TTTCTATCTACTAAAGGTTCGTGGGTATTTGGTACTACTATCCATCTTTCTTTAGGAACATCTTGTATTTGTCTAACTTTATAACTGACTCTACTTCTTCTATTTTGAACCATATCACCCAAATATAATTCGTTCTCTAACATTCTTCTAACTGTTTTAGAACACCATATACCCTCATTCGCCATAGGTGTATTACTATGTTTTCTTCTTAACATTGAAGCTGTAGGTATTTTTTCTTCATTTAATTTTTCCTTTATTTCAAAATAAGTAAAACCTTTTTTAGCCCAATCAAATATCTTTCTAACTATATATGCTTCGTCTTCATTAATAACTAAATGATTTCTATTTTCGGGATCTGGCATATATCCTAATGGAGCGCATCCACCAACCCATAATCCTTTTAATTGTTTTGTTTTTAAAGCTGTTCTAATTTTTTTTGAATTATCCTTTGAATACATATCATTTATTACAGCTTTAAAAGGCGCTATATCGTTATTAGTTGTATCGGAAGCTGTATCTATTCCATCCAATATTGAAACAAACCTTATTCTATTTTTAGGAAAATATTTTTCTACATACTCTCCTGTTTCAATATAATCTCTACCTAACCTTGATAAATCTTTAGTAAGAACCATATTAGCTTTTCCTAATTCCAAATCATTTATCATTCTTTGAAAATTAGGTCTATTAAAATTCGTACCTGTATAACCATCATCTATATAAAAGTCAACAATTTCATATCCCTGTTCATTTACATAAGACTCAAGCAAATCTTTTTGATTCTTAACGCTTTCGCTTTCATCTTTTTTATCTAAATCCTCTTTTGATAACCTTATATATATAGCAACTCTGTATTTAGATTGATTATTTATTGTTAGTGTATTATACATATTCCCTCCTTCAACTAACAACACATTTTCAACTACACTAAAATTACATTATATTTTAGTTAATTGCAACTGTGCGATTTTCATATTTTTCTATTATTTCAACTACTTTTTCTTCAAAAGCTTCCATAATAATTTCTTCAAATGTTGGTCCTTCTTCATCAAAAAAAACATTTA
>CALVVM010000059.1 GCA_944363855.1 uncultured Bacilli bacterium | reverse complement strand
TGCAATAATTTATAATATTTAGTCTCAAATTAAAAGACTTATTTCCGTTTTTATACAATTTAACTGAAATAAGTCTAATAAATCAAACAAATTTTTATAAAACGGAATTTAGTCTAAAAATTTGCGATTTTTATTTGCCATATTATTTATAACACTTGCTTCTGTTTTTAGTAATTTATGAAAAAATTTTTCTACAGATGTTTTTTTCGAATAATCCTTTTTAGCTTTTTCTAAAGCATACACATCTCTTTCTGCAATTAATATTTTTAATCTTCCAGATTTATCTAACATTAATTTCAAATATCCTATTAAGTTGTCTAAGTAATCTACATCGGTCTGAGTTATTATTTCAGAATCTAATGTAACAAATGAATTATCCGATTTTAATAAATTTTGATTAAAAATTTCTTTTAGTGAGTTTGTTAAAAACAATAATTTTTGTGAAAGAATAGCTCTTGCTTCTAAATCTAAAACTTGTTCCTTAGAATTATTTACTTGCAATTCTTTATTTAAATTTTCTAATTCATATACCTTACCTAATTCTAATCCATAATATTTTACATCTTCTTCTTTTTTACAATAATAATATTTAGAAGTTGCTCTACCTATAACCGCACTAAGTAAAGAAATATAATCCTCATATTGATTATCAGCATCTACATTACTTATTTTCTTTTTTAATATTTCAAAATTTATATTTATAATTTTTTCTATTATTAGTTTTGTTTCTATTATAGATTCCTCATACTTTTTTTCTTCTTCATAAAAGTTTCTTACTTCATTTTCATTATTCATATGTTATTCACCATATATAGTATACTACAAAATATTATTTTTAACTATTTATTTTTTTTATTTTATTATATAATTATTATAGGTGATATAATGAAAAAAATATTTTTAACACTATTTTTTCTTTTTATTGGGTTAACTAATATATCAGCTGAAACTATAGAAGTTAAATTTAGTGACTGTGTTGATGGAGATACCGCTAAATTCATTTATAATGATGAAGAAATAACTGCTAGATTTTTAGCTATCGATACTCCAGAAACAGTTCATCCTACCAAAGATGATGAAGCTTACGGAAAAGAAGCAAGTGAATATACTTGTGAAAAAATAAAGAATGCGGAAGTACTTGAGTTAGAGTATGATGAAGATTCTGATAAATTAGATAAATATAATAGGCATTTAGTATGGGTATTTGTTGATGGAGAATTACTTCAAAAAAAATTAGTGAGTAAAGGATATGCGAGTGTTGCTTATCTTTATGGAGACTATAAATATACTAGTGAATTAGAAGAAGCAGAGCAGGATGCTGAAGATAATAAACTTGGTATATGGTCTACTGAACAGACTGATGTAGAAGACGAAACAGATGATGCTAGTAAAGAAAAAAAGAATTATAAAGAAATTATAATTCTTATAGGAATGGTAGTTATTATATGTGCTGTTAGTACTAAAGCAAGAAAAAAAGTTAAAAAAGAAGTAAACAAAGAGATAACTAAACAAATAAAAAAGAGATTCAAAAAGTAATCTCTTATTTTATTATATTATTTAAAATATAATCCATTGTTATTTTTATATCAGGAAAGCAATCTATATCTTCTAATTCTTCTCTTGTAAACCAAGCTATATCATCGCTTTCTTCTTTATTCAGTTTTTCTTCACTATCATCATTTGGAACAGCAGCATATATTATATCTACATGCATATGCATTTCTCCATCTGACATAGTTCTTCTGTTTTTTTGTATACCTAAAGGTCTAATAAAGTCTTCTTCCCTAGGAAATCTTTCTCCTAATAATCTAACATGAAGTCCTGTTTCTTCATATACTTCTCTAAGTGCTGCTTCTTCTGGAGTTTCATCATCTTCAATATGTCCACCAGGTTGAGTCCATCTACCATTTTTTTTGTGTTTAATTAATAATATTTTTTTTGTATATGGATTTACAACAAAAGCAGATGCACAAAAATGTCTTTTCATAGTACCACCTAATTATACTATATCAAAAACAAAATCAAATGTCACAAATAATATTTTTGTTTTTTATTTTTTTACATTTCTTTACACATTATTCTAATACATCTTTAGGATTGTCATTTAAATTCCTTTCATACACGACTATTTTTTCATTAGCATCAACGGTCGCAAGTAAGATTTTTGAAATATCACTATATCCTTTAACTTTTAGAGCTTTATCTAACCATTTTTCATTTTTGTTTATGTTTTTTAAATTATTGTGCATTATTTTCCCATCTATTATAAGATTACAACAAAGACCTTCTTTATCTACTTTTACTTTCATGTCTTTAGGAGTAAGTGGTCTATACTCGGGTTTTGGTAAAATACTAACTTCTCCATTTGCTTCCAATATCGCATACTCCACTTGAGATAAATCAAAATATCCTGCACTTCTAATTTCTTCTAGCATATCATTTATATCAAATTTCATTTTCTTTAAGTTCTTTTCAAGTATTTTACCATCTTGTATCAGTATTGTTGGAGTACCCATAAAAAATCTTCTAAGTACTATACTTTTCATAGTAAGATAAGAAATAAGATAAGCAAAAAGCCCAAATAAAACTACAGCCCAAATTCCATTTACCTCTTTTGATTCAAGATTAATTGTCATTTCAGCAGCAAAGTTACCTATTGATATACCTATTACATAATCAAACAAAGATAACTGAGATACTTGTTTTTTACCTAACATTTTAGTTACAAGGAAGAGTGTTACTAAAGAAGATATCGCTCTTATAGTTACATCTAATAACTCTTTAAAATCTATATTCATATACCAATCACCAGTATTAGTATTTCAATATTTTAAATTAATATACAAAAAAGAAGCATTATTTAGCTTCTTGATTAAATCCATACTTACGATTGAATTTTTCTACACGTCCAGTTTTAGAAACCATACCTGCATCTTTTCCGCCTTTGTAGAATGGATGACATTCATTACAAACTTCTAAGTGTAACTCTTCTTTATTAGAATTAACTGTGAAAGTATTTCCACAAGCACAAGTTACTTTAGTTTCTTGATATTCTGGATGAATTGATTTTTTCATACTTAACTCTCCTCCCGCCATGACTAATTCAAGTCATAGAAATTTCATTACTCACATAGTTTATCAAATATTTTTAGTTTTTGCAAGTGTTTTTATAATAAATATTAAAAGATTAGTAGTACTTTACTACTAATCTCTACTTCTTCCAAATAATTGAAGTAATCTTAAGAATATATTAATGAAGTCTAAATATAATTGTAAAGCTCCATAAATAGCTAAATTATCTTCTTCTGGTATTAAATATAAGTTTCTTTTAATTATTTGCATATCATAAGCAATATATATTATAAATACTATTAAACATACTATTGTAATTCCAAGATCAAACGTTTCGCTACCTACAAAAATATTTATAATACTACAAATAATAACTCCAAGTAATGCCATAAATAAATATACGCCTATTTTAGTTAAATCTATTTTAGTAAAATAACCTATAAGCGCAAATATTAAGAATAATAGTGCAGTTATACCAAATACATATATTATTGAACTTATTTCATATACAACGAATATTGATGAAAAAGTAAGTCCAGTTAGAAACGAATAAGCACAAAATAATATTTTCGCTGTTGTAGGTTTCATCTTTCTTATTCTAGCACTTAACCAAATAACTACTACTAACTCAGCTATTACTAAAAACCAATAATAACCACCAAATACATTGAATAACATATTTGGATTTACAGATACATAGTATCCAATACCAAATGTTATAGCTAATCCTATAAACATCCACATAAATACTTTTGAGAAAACATTTTTACTTTCTATCATTTTATCACCCATATCAATTATATAATATTTTTATTATTTTGTAAATTGCAATATCTGATTTGTTATATATTCATATCCATCATTTGTAGGATATATTCCACCAATTATATAGTTATTTAATCCTTCTATATTTACAAAATTAATTTTATTTTTGTTACAAATAATTTCTAATCTTTTATTAGCATACTCAATTAAACTATCATTACCTATTACATTATAAAAGCCAAGTAAATATATTTCATCTTTATTGTATTTTCTAATAAGTATTAAAAGATTTTCTATATCACTTATCAAATCATCTGTATATTTATATAAATTAGTTTCAAACTTACTTTTATATATTAAATCATTCATACCAATAGAGAGTGTTATTAGATTAGCTTTTATTAGTAAGTTTTGTATTTTATATTCTTTTTTATCATACTCAACTACTTTATTATAATTTATATCATTTATTAAATCCATTACTCTATAATCATCATACGTAGAATAATTAACATAATTTTGTAAGTTTTTTTTATAGTGTTCTTTAATATTATTACTATAACTATTATTAACTGTATTAAAATTATTTATACCATATGATAGATAATCACCTAAAGATAAATAGTATGTTTTTTCTCTTCTATTAAAAAAATATATTAAGAAAGTTATTAAAACTACTAAAATAGTAAATATTATTTTTTTCATTTTATCACCTAAAAAAAGTAGCATAAGCTACTTTAATTATATTTCTTCTAACGATATTTTAGCACCTACATTAGTTAATTTTTCTATTATATTTTCATAACCACGAAGTACGTGCTCTATATTTGTTATAGTTGTTTTACCTTGTGCAGCTAAACCTGCAAGAACTAAGCAAGCACCTGCTCTAAGGTCTGTAGCAACTACCTTTTTACCTTTTAATTTAGTAGGGCCTTTTATTCTTATTTTTTTACCTACTATTTTTATATTAGCACCCATTTTATTTAAATAAGGTACATTTTGAAATCTATTTTCATATATTGTTTCTTCTAGGATAGATAAACCACGACATTGTGTTAAAAGTGTTGTTATAGGTTGTTGTAAATCTGTAGGAAATCCTGGATAACCTAAAGTTCTTAAATTAACATGTTTTAAGTCATTACAGCCATTAACTATAGCATAGTTGCTTCCTATTTTAATATCCACACCCATCTCTTTTAGTTTTAAAGTTAATGATTCTACATGGTCTGGAATTATATTATCTATTTTTAAGTTTTCTCCTAAAAGAGCACCTGCTATTATATATGTACCTGTTTCTATTCTATCTGGAATAACTTCTGTAAAGCAGCCTTTTAAGGATTCTACGCCTTTTATTCTAATTTCACTTGTTCCTGCTCCAGTTATTTTAGCACCCATATTATTTAAGAAAGTTGCAACATTTACTATTTCTGGTTCTTTAGCAGCATTTTCTATTATGGTTATACCTTTTGCTTTAACTGCAACTAACATAGTATTTATAGTGGCACCTACACTAGGCATATCTAAATATACATGACCACCAATAAGTTCTTCAGCTATTATTTTAAATTTATTATCTTTTTCTTCTATAGTAGCTCCAAGTGCTTTAAAACCTTTTAATGTTTGATCTATTGGTCTAGCCCCTATTTTACATCCACCAGGAAAATACATTTCAACTTGTTTATATTTACCTAATAAAGCAGACATAAAATAATAAGAAGCTCTTAATTTACTTGATACCTCTTTTGGTATATTTTTATTTTTTATAGGTTTTGGATCAATAGTCATTAACCCATCTTTCATAGTAACTTTAGCGCCCAAAAACGCTAAGATTTCATTGAGTGCTTCTATATCTGAAATATTTGGAACATTATCAATTTTAACTACATCATCAGCTAAAATAGATGCCGGTATTAAAGCAACCGCACTATTTTTAGCACCACTTATTTTTATTGTTCCACTTAATTTATTCCCACCTTGTATTATAATCTGTTTCATTTATACCTCCAAAACTACTATATCTTATGTATTTTGCCTAAATTGGTGTTTAGTAGTTGTCACTACAATTATAACATTTATATTTGGTGTTGTAAATTATAATCAGTTTAGAAATTTGTTACTTTACAAAATAAAAGAAATGATTTTACACTTCTTTTATTAAATTAATCTTTTCTATTGATAATCCTGTTACTTTGGAAATAAAATTTATATCTGTTTGTTCTTTTAGCATATTTTTTACTATGTTTATTTTTTCTTATTCAATACCTTGTTTCAATCCTTTTGCCAATCCTTCTGCTTCTGCTTTTTCTAATCTCTCTTGTTCTTCATCTAACCTTGTTTGTATTATTGATTCTTCTATTTGTTGTTTATGCCACTCTGCATCATATGCACCTAATATTTCTTCATCATCACTAAAGTCT
>CALVVM010000058.1 GCA_944363855.1 uncultured Bacilli bacterium | reverse complement strand
TTACTCACTTACATTGTATCATAGGTAATTCTATGTGTCTTTTTTTATGTCCTTTTCGGACACTTACTTTTTCCATTTATAAATATAATTAGTTTCAAATATTCTTTCATCACTACAATACTCCATTACAAATTGATTATCTTTTTTACAAATTATAATACCGATAGTTTTATTTTGATTTATATTTTTTATATTTTTATCTATATAATTCATATAAAGTTTTATTTGTCCTATGTGCTCTTTTTTTAACCTAGTAACTTTTAATTCTACTACTACATAACAGTTATATTTTATATTATATAAAAGTAAATCTATATAATTATATGTACTACCTAATTTTATCTTATATTCATTTTCTATAAAAGTAAAACCATCTCCTAATTCCTTTAAAAATGATGGTATATCTTCTAATATAAGCTTTTGTAAAATCTTCTCTGTAATTATTTCATAATTATTCTTGTTTTTTATAATAACTGGATTTTTTATAAAATCTGTTACAGTATTTTTTTGTTTTTTAGTAATTTTTCTTTTGTTTTGTTATCTAATCTTTCATATTCATTATTTTTGATTTTCTCTTCTAACTGTCTAACTGATAGATTTTGATTTACAGAAGTATTAATATAATAGATAATTTCATTATCTTCATTTAATGTTAATAACAATAAATAATGTGACCAAGTCAATTTTGACAACAGTGTTGTCAACTTTTCATTTTTAAATATTTCATATAACTTTCTCATTCTATATAATGTTCTATAATTATACTTTTTACCTACCTCTAAAGTTAATTTTTTTGAATAATTTTCTATAACAGAATCTCCATATTTACTACCTGCTTCATATAATAATTTTCCTATTTCAAAATATGTTATTACTGTATTTCTTTCTTTTGAATAGTCTTTAACTTTACAATATATTTCATTATCAATTAACTTATTTTTTATTTCATTATAATAATTCATAAAACCTCCCATAAGACTAAGAAGCAGAATTACTCTGCTTCTTCTTGTCTTTTGCTAGATAAAAATGTGACTTTTTCTGCTATTACTTCTACATATTTTTTGTGTGTTTCATCATCAAGTTCTACATCTCTTGTTTGAATGCGACCTTTTACTCCTACAAGATCGCCTTTCTTACAATACTCAACAGTACTCTCAGCAACACCTTTCCACAAAACGCAAGAAATAAAGTCCGTATCATATTCTCCGTTTGTGTTTTTAAATGATCTTGGAACAGCTAAAGTTATATTTGTAACCTTACCTTTTTCAGTATCTTTTAATTCAGGATCTCTAACAATTCTCCCGACCAAAACTGCTTGATTAAGCACAATCTTCCCTCCTTTCGCAATCATAATAACACACCTAAAAAATGTAATCAAACACACGTTTTGGCTTAATTGTAAAGGGAAATTTGCAGTAATTTAAAACATGCAAACAGATTACTGTTTACTGCATGTTTTAAGTATGCAGAAAAGAAAAAATAGTAAAAAATTAAAAAAATGTAAAAAAATTTAATTTTTTACATTTTTAGAAATAATTCTTAAGTAAAGCATTTAATTCTACAGCATATTCCATAGGAAGTTCTTCCCTAAATCTATCTATAAATCCCATTATTAGTAGTTCTTTTGCTTTTTCTTCAGTAAGTCCTCTACTCATCAAATAAAATAATTTTTCTTTACTAATCTTAGAAACTGTAGCTTCATGATTTATATTTGACGAATCATTACAAACTATATTATCAGGAATTGTATCACTTCTAGATATGTCATCTAAAATAATTGTATCACATTTTATTGTACTTCTAGAATTTATTGCATCTTTAGATATTTTGACCTTTCCTCTATAAGTAGCATCCCCACCATTAGCAGCTATTGATTTACTTATAATCTCACTTGTAGTATTAGGAGCAAGATGAATCATTCTAGCGCCCGCATCTTGTGTTTGATCTTTTGTAGCAACTGCAATAGATATACATCTACCTTTAGCATTATTTCCATTTAATATGCAAGATGGATATTTCATATTAGTTTTAGACCCAATATTTCCATCTATCCACTCCATTAACCCATTTTCTTCTACAAGTGCTCTTTTAGTTACTAAGTTATACACATTATTAGACCAATTTTGAATTGTTGTATATCTACATTTAGAATTTTTACCAACAAAAATTTCTACAACTGCAGCGTGTAATGAATCTGTTGAATACGTAGGAGCTGTACATCCTTCCATATAGTGTAATTCTGAACCTTCATCTACAATTATTAAAGTTCTTTCAAATTGTCCCATATTAACACTATTTATTCTAAAATAACTTTGTAGAGGTCTATCTAATTTAGTATTAGGGGGTATATAAATAAATGTACCACCACTCCATACAGCTCCATTTAATGCTGTATATTTATTTTCATCATATTTAACAAGCTTATTAAAATACTTTTTAAAAAGTTCTGGATATTCTTTTAAAGCTGTATCTGTATCACAAAAAATAATGTTTTTATCTGTTAATTCTTTTAACATATTGTGATATATAGATTCACTTTCTATTTGAGCTCCTACACCTGCTAAATATTTTTGTTCAGCTTCAATTATACCAAGTTTATTAAATGTATCTTTAACATCCTTAGGAACTTTATCCCAGTCATTTTCTCTTTCTCCAACTTTTTTATAATAAGTTATATCATCAAAATCTATTTTTAATTCTGGACCAAATGAAGGATTACATAAACTTTCAAAACATTCATAAGAAGTTGTTCTAAAATCTCTCATCCATTTAGGTTCATTTTTAATTTTTGATATTTCTATTACTTTAGTTTTATTGATACCTTTTTTCTTCATTTTAGTCACCTACTTAATTATACTAAATATTTTAACAAATAAAAAGAAAAAAACAACTATTTTTTTCTTTTTCCAAATATTTTTATTTTATTTTTATTATTTTGAGACTCTTTTAAAGTTTCTTCTTTCAAATACTCTAAATAAGATTTGTTATCATACACTTCATTTCCATCTTGAAATTCTACATTATTTTTTAATTGTTCTATTATACTTATAGCTTCCGATCTATCATATCCATCAGATAATAAAGAAGCATAAGGTAAGATTGCTACTCTATTATCTCCTTTTATTTTTTTATAAGATTGACTTATAAAATATAAATGACTCATTGTTTTTACATAATCATATTTTAATTTTGTTTTTATATCTATAGCTATTTCTCTTTCTTCATCAACAACACAATATCTAGTAGGATATTCTCTATCTGGCTTAAAACTATTTCCTACTTTGTATACTGGGCATACATGTATTTCACATACATTAAATCTTTCATCCATAATACTACCTTCTTTCTAATACTTCTTTAATGCCTTCCCAAGTAAGAAGCGCACATTTTTTTCTATTAGGTTGTTTTGCTATATCACCATAAACAATAGCTTCGCCAAGTAATTCCTTATTATATTCTTTTTCATTTATCATATTTTCAAAATTATCAATTATTTCTAATGCTTCATTTATTTTTTTACCTATTAAAGAGTTAATCATTATAGATGTAGAACTAGTACATATAGCACATGCTTCTCCATCAAATTTAATATCTTTTACTATATTATTTTCTACTTTAATTTGTAAATCAATTTGATCAATACAACTTTCACTATTTGTATTTTTTATTTCATAAGAAACATCTTCAATAAGTCCCCTATTTTTAGGATTTTGATAATTTTCAAGTATTATAGTTCTTTTTATTTCTTCGTTCATTGTCATCACATTTATATTATATTATATTTAAAAATATTTTGTCAATTATAAGAATATTTTTTCTTTTTCAGAATAAAGTTTATTATAGAAAGAGAGGAATAATCATGGAAACACTTAAAGTAGGAACTAAGTCAAATCCTAATTCAGTTGCTGGAGCGCTTGCTAATGTATTTAGAGAAAAAGGAAGTGTAGAAATACAAGCTATAGGTGCTGGAGCATTAAATCAAGCAATTAAGGCAATTGCGATTGCAAGAGGATTTGTCGCTCCTAGTGGTAAAAATCTAGTTTGTATACCTGCATTTACTGATATTGTAATTGAAGGTGACGAAAGAACTGCTATTAAATTAATTGTAGAGGCTAAATAATAGTCTCTTTTTTATTACATAATATAAAATAAAAAATTTACGAAACCTATTGGTTCGTAAGTTGTTTTCAAATGGAGCGATAACTTTACTTATATTCGAAAAATTATACTCCCAAGATGGATTAAATCAACTAATAAACAAATTATAACACATTATTTTATATTTATAAAGTTTTTTAAATTGATTTTTATAGGCTTAATAATTTCTCGATTATTCGAATATTTAAATCCTGACAAATTAGTGACATATTCTTTTGAGTCGTAATCAAAAGAAAAAGCTAAAAAATCAATCCAATGATCTTCATCATAATGCATAAAAATATCGTAAGTGTTATTTGGTAAACATGGGATTTTACATGCTACAATATTGTCTGAAGTAACTAGCAATTGGCATCCTTCAATATTATTTAAATTTGTTATTATATAATGTTTTGAATTTAAAATTATATTAGAAAATCGAGATAATTTTATAATATCTTCTTTAGTTAATAATTCTTTTAAAATAGAAATATTATTAAATCTTTTTTTAGGATCAAACTTTTTAATTATTTCTTCATAACTATCTTTAATATTTTCATCTGCATAATAATTAAACAAAAAAGGCATATTTAACAATGTATCCAATAGTTGCTTTTCTACACCATCGCACATAAGTGTATTTAAAAAACAATCATATAACTTATAAACATAATCTATTACTTTTCTATCTGATTCATTTACTGCAAAGAATGCATTATTATTCTCATATGTATCCATAAATGTCTTAAAATTTACAATTTCATTTCTAGATTTATTTATTGTGATATTTATTTTATTATTTCTATCAAATTCTTTTTTAGATATAAATAAAGATATATTTTTTGAAGAAATATGAGTTACAACTCCAACTAATATTGCATCCCCTAAAATATTAAAAAACAAGAAATCTAAGTCGTTAAAGCCAGTTTTAAAAAATAATAATCCATTATAAGATAATATTGTGATAATTATTATAATTAGAAATACTAATATTAATAAAATAATTTTATAATTATTGTTTTTCATATTACCATTGTTCATTGTTAATAACACCTCATTTATTCTTTCATTGTATCAAAGTGCAATTTATCAACATTTTCTATTTTATTCATCAGAAACTTAGCAGATTTCAAAATTTCATCTGGATTTCGTGTTGCTTTATGAGACAAAATATTGCATACATTAAGTAACATTCCGATTGCCATTTCATCTTTACTTGTAGGTTTGTCATTACATAATACTTTTTTAATATTGTTAAAATTTGTATATGTAGGATTATTATTTTTAACTTTAAAACTTAAAAATTCTTCAAGTATTTTTCTCATTATATTTGGATAGTGGTATATTTCACAGTCGGTCATATCACTGCAATCTTGTTTTTGTGAAAACTCATATATATCCTTAAAATCATGTTTATATGGAGTTTCATTGGTTTTTGCACAAACTATTTTACTGCCATTGGCATCTTTTTTTATTTCATAAATGCCATATGGTGTGTTCTGTTTATCTGCTTTATTATAGCAAATATTACAAAAATCTTCCCATACATGAGTAAAAATAAACAATTGAACACCTTCTAATTCACAAATTTTTTTAATCAATTCTAGAACATACATTTTATTAATGTCATCTACACTTGAAATAGGATCATCAATTACTATTAAATTAATTGAAGATTTTAAATTTTTTTGTTCTTTATCTTCAAATAATTCATAATAGAAATATAGCAGTGATAATAAATTTTGTTCACCTTCACTTATATCATCTAATTGTAATTTATCATTAGTAATTGATTGTTTAATTATATAATCGTCGTTTAAAACTTCAAGTTTTAAATTAACCTCAAGCATAGATAAAATTTCACTTATATGATCAGCAAAGTCTTTTGTATTGGATTTGCTATCTTTTAGTGCCTTAATTTTATCTAAATTTTCTTGATTTTTAATTCTTGCCTCGTTTAAAAATTTTTGTTTTTGTGAAATCATTTGCATATTGTTTTTAATAAAAGTATTGTTATTGATTTCTAAACAAATTGCACCTTTTATTAATATATTTAATTTAGATATCTTTTCATCTAGTATTTTTAATTCATCTACTTTAACTTGATTAATACTGTCATACGACTTTTTTATAGAAGATAAAATATTTTTTAATTTTTCATCTTCAAAATTAATTCGTGAGTTAATATTTTCTATTTTATTATTTATTTTTTCTTTAAAACCAGCTAATAGATTAACATTAGATTCAATATTATCAAAGTATTTAATTGTTTCATTTCCAAAATTTGCAATAATATTATTTTTAAAATCTAGAATTCTATTTATTTGTAAATTTAATGTATCTATTTCATTTTTAAAATTTGTCAATTTAATTGCTGCTTTTTGTTTTTCATTTGAGTTATACTTATTCACATTATCTTGAATCAAATCTAAATTTGGTGTACCACCACAAAATTTACACTTATCACCTTTTTTATGAATGGATAAACCATTAGTAATCCACTCAACAATTTTTGAAGTTGGAATTTCAATATCATCAAATGGTTTACTAAAAATTTCTTTAATTTCATTAATATTTTCGTTTAATATTATATTTAAAGGTGGAATAATAACTGTCTCGATTTTTGACTTTTGTATTTCTAAAGAATCATCACCTTTGATAATTAATAATTTATTCTCATCGCTTTCAATTTTTTTAGCCTTTTCTAAATCCTCGTTATATAATGCAATGACTTCATCATTAGTTTTGGAAATAGATTTCTTTTGTATTGCTATTTTCCCTTTTTTTGTATCATGTATTTTATCTATTTCTGTACGTATTTTATTGTTTAATTCATTAATTTCTTTTTCAATAGTGGTCGTATCAATAATTTCAGATTCCAATAAATCAATTTGCTTTTCTACATCAACGTCTTTTTTTCCAAAATTTGCAATAACTCCTTTTATTTTAGAATTTGTACTTTCTTTTAGTAATAAGTTATTATTAATATAATTACGATCAAAAAATCTATAACTATCTGATCCGACTGGATTGTTTATTAAAAATTCTTTTATAATACCTTTTGCTAAAGAAGATTTCCCTCGACCATTATATCCAAAAATGATATTTTTTTGCTTGAATTCTCTATCAGGACCTGTATAATTTTTAAAAGATTTTTCAGTAAAATTTTCCATTTTTTTTACAGTATTCATTTTTTCACCACACTTCAATAATAAATTAAAAAATATTATATCATTATTTTTATTTTTTTAAAATAAATATACTTAAAATCTAGAATAATTAGAGGTTTTATAGTATAATTTTATTAGTTATAATGTTCTTGTTTGGGAGGTGTAATGATGAAAATCAATAATATATATAATATCGATTGTAACAAAGGTATGAATAAAATGATTAAAGAAAACTTAAAAGTTGATTTAATTATTGCAGACCCTCCATACGTAATATCAAAGAAATCTCAATTTCATACAATGAAAGATAGAAAAAATCCTAGAAAAGGAACTGATTTTGGTGAATGGGATAAGGAATTCAATAATAAACCTTGGATAAAAAAATCTTATGAATTATTAAATAAAGGTGGTTCTTTATTAGTTTTTAATGACTTTAAAAAAGCGACTGAAATTATTAATTATGCACAAAATTTAGGTTTTGTTTATAAAGATACATTAATTTGGAAAAAGACTAATCCAATGCCTAGAAATAGAGATAGAAGGTATGTTCCAGATATAGAAATGATTATTTGGTTTGTAAAACCTGGAAAATGGACATATAACAGACAAAACGCTAAATATGAAAGCAGTGTTATTTCCATTCCATCTGAAAGCGGTGGTGGTTGCAAAAGATATCATCCAACGCAAAAACCGTTAAAATTAATAGAATATCTAATAAAAATACATAGTAATAAAGATGATTTGATTTTAGACCCTTTTATGGGGTCAGGAACAACCGCAATTAGTGCCATTAAAACTAATAGAAATTATATTGGTTTTGAATTAGATGAAAAATTTTTTGATTCCTCTATAAAAAGGATAAATGGTGATTAAGATGAGTGAGGTATATATAAAATCTCCATTAAATTATGTTGGTGGTAAATATAAAATATTAAATCAAATAATTCCCAAATTTCCTAAAAAAATAAATACATTTGTTGATTTATTTGGTGGTGGATTTAATGTAGGAATTAATGTTGATGCTGAAACCGTAATTTATAATGATGTAATTGAGCCATTATGTGAATTAATGAATTACTTTTCTGATAATACAGCTAATGAAGTGATTGATAAACTTGAAGATAATATTAATTTTAATAATTTGAATAAAGAAAATTCAGAAGCATTTTTAAAATTAAGAAACAAATATAATCATTATATATATGAAAATATTGATGAAAGAGTTTTAGATTTTTACACTTTAATTTTGTATAGTTTTAATTATCAAATAAGATTTAATCAAAATATGAAATATAATACACCATTTGGAAAAAATAGAAGTTGTTATAATCATAATACAAAGAAAAATTTAAAACAATTTGTTGATAAAATAAACAATATTAACATAAAAATTTCAAAAGAAAAATTTGTAGATTTTGATTTTTCTAAATTGGGAGCAGATGATTTCGTTTATTGTGATCCACCATATTTAATTACGACTGGTAGTTATAATGACGGCAATAGAGGTGTAAAAGATTGGACAGTTGATGATGAAAAGCAATTATTAAATATATTAGATGACTTAAATTCTAGGAAAATAAAATTTGCATTATCAAATGTACTAGTCGCTAATAATAGGAAAAACGAAGTTTTAACTGAGTGGTCAAAAAAATATAATGTTTATATAATAGAAAATACATTTAATAATTCTAATTATAGAAGAAAAAATAAAAATGATACAATTGAAGTTTTAATTACAAATTATGGGGAGGTAGAAAATGATTAATATAGAATTATCAACAAAATATTCATCAAAAAGATCATTTGGATGGTCACAAGATGCTTCAGATTTCAATAGTTTAAAAAATGTTGTTCAAATTTTTGATAATAAATCTAAATTTCATGAGAACTTAATTATTGCTAGAATACCAATGCTTGTTGATGATAGAAATTTAGTAGAAAAATTTCAAACAATTTTAAAATCTAAACCTTTAAAAATTACATATGCAGATCTTGTCGGAACACACTCAATTCCTCGTAAAAATTCTCCATGTAATTCAATTATACAAGCTTCAGTTTGTGGTCAAGTAAAACCTTATATAACGGATTGGGCTTCTGATAGTTTTTTAAGATGGGCTCATTTGTGTGGATTTATAAAATATAACGGTGAAGATGATACCTTTGAAATTACTGAAGATGGATTAGCATATTCAAAGACTGAAAATAATTCTAACGAAGAAAAAGAATGTTTATTAAATGCTATTTTAAAATATCCACCAGTTTCAAGAATTTTACAACTTTTATCAAATGGAGAACATTTATCAAAATTTGAAATTGGTAGTAAACTAGGTTTTGTAGGAGATGAAGGTTTTACCTCGCTACCTCAAAACATATTACTTACATCTCTTGCTATGACAGATGATTTGAAAGAAAAGAATAAAATGAAATCTGATTGGGATGGTTCATCAGACAAATACGCTAGACAAATATGTAAATGGCTTCAAAAATTAGGATTAGTTAGACAAGTTGAAAAAGAATATAAAGTTATAGTTGGTAACAAAGAATACACAGAAAAACTAGGACAAGCATATTTAATTACACCTGATGGATTAAAAGCTTATAGAAAATTGCAAGGGATTAATAAAGTTTCAAGGCTCCCAAAAAATGTGTTTTGGGAAATGCTATGTACTAAAGCAACTGATAGATATTATATAAGAAATAGGCGCGCATATTTGATAAAATTTTTATCGGATTCTAATTCTCCACTCTCTTTAACAAAACTACAAGAAAAATTAAAAGAAGTAGAATTTGAAGAGTCTATTGAAACAATTAGGGATGATCTAATTGGTTTACAAAATATAGGATTATTTATTAAAGAATCTAGTAATGGTTTCATATTAAATGATGATATTCAAAATTTAGTTATTCCTATTAACTCTATTGGAAGTGGCAAAAGCGATACATTAAGGTTAAAAGATTTTTGTAGAGACATGCTTGAAAATATATCTCACAATTATCTTAATTTAATTGATTTAGCATATGATCCAAAATCAAATAGACAATTTGAAATGGAAGTTGTTGACCTATTTGTTTCAGAATGTGGTTATAAAGGAATTCATCTAGGTGGCGGAAGAAAACCTGATGGAATAATCTATACCGAAAATTTAAAGGAAAACTATGGAACTATTATTGATACCAAGGCATACTCTAAGGGATATTCATTACCAATTTCACAGGCTGATGAAATGAGAAGATATGTGGAAGAAAACAATAAAAGAGATGTAAAAATAAATTCAAACAAATGGTGGAATAATTTTCCCGATTTATTAAATAAATTTAGTTTCCTATTTGTATCAAGTGAATTTAACGGCCAATTTGAAGAAAAATTAGAAAATATTGCACAATCTACTAAAATTAATGGTGGGGCTTTAAATGTAGTAAACTTATTAATTCTTGCTGAAAATATAAAATCCAAATTTATTGATATGGAACAAGTTTACAACTTAATTACTCAAAATTCAGAAATAAAATTAATTGATGTATAAATAAAAAAGACAATCAGGTTATAAACACCTAGAATTGTCTTTTTCTTTGTTTAAATCTTTATCAAATTTATTAAGATTATTTTGTATAATTTTGGAACGTTGTTCAATATTATTGCAATAAATTTTCAGTTTACGAAGTTCTTTAATAGATGGTTGAATAGAATTTATTTCAGCAAGTATTTTAGATTTATCCTCTTCAGTTTTTGCTCTATGATATCGTTTCCAAAGATTTTCTCTTTTACTCATTAGAGAACTATATTCTTGATAAATATTTTTAGAAAATGCCTTTAAATCATCAATAGTTTCAATATTATTTTTTACCATAAATCTTGTTTCTTCAGATAATTGATTCATCTTTTTTATATCCTGTCTAATTGAATAAGGTAAATATTGTTTAGGATGCTTTTCTGGAAAGACTTTTAATAAATAACAATAATATAAATATAAGCCATATATACCTTTATGATGTTTATTAGTTTTAGAATATTCTTCAAAGATAATTCTTTGTGTTAAAGGTTTAAATATAATTTGTCTA
>CALVVM010000057.1 GCA_944363855.1 uncultured Bacilli bacterium | reverse complement strand
GCGGAAACTATAATACTCCAACACTTTTTATTTTGCAAGTTTTTTTTGGATTATAATGACTTTTCGTTAGAAATTTGGTACAATTATATTGGTGATTGCATGAGAGTTATAAGTGGTAAATATAAAGGTAAAAATCTGATAGGTTTTGATATAGATGGTACTAGACCTACTATGGATAGAGTTAAAGAATCTTTATTTGGAATAATACAAAACAATATTAAAAATAGTGTAGTATTAGACCTTTTTGCAGGTAGTGGTTCACTTGGTATAGAAGCTTTAAGTAATGGAGCACGTGAAGTATATTTTATAGATAATAATATAGAGTTAATAAATATAATAAAGAAAAATACAAATAGTATGAATGAAAATATTCATATCATGAAAAGTGATTATAAAAATGCATTAGAACTTATAAAAAATAGTAATATTAAGTTTGATATAATATTTTTAGATCCACCATATAAATTAAATCTAATTAATGATTGTTTGGATAAAATAGTTGAATACAATTTATTAAATAAAGATGGTATAGTAGTTTGTGAATATGAAACAGAGAATATAGAAAATAATAAACTAAAATTAATTAAAGATAAAAAATATGGTAGTAAAAAAATAAAAATATATTCACTGTAAAGTTTTGGTAAATTATAAGGGTAGGGGTGTACAAACTTACCTTTTTTTGATATAATGTAATGTGAAGGTAGGTGATATAATGAAAAAAACATATAAATATGTATTTATATTAATTTTTGCTATATCATCATTTTTAATTTTTAGTGATGTTAAAGCAGATAGATCTGCTACTGTATTTAATCCGACAGGATCTAGTTGTCACTTATATGATGGTTCAGCAGGTAAATGTTTTTATAAAGATAAAAACTTAAATAGTTATGTAAAAAATGTTATTTGGTTAGATACTGGAGATAAAGTTACTATTTTGGATAATTATGATAAAATACCTTCAAATAATACTAATTTATGTAGTGATTATTATGTTTATATAAGTTATTATTTTCCAAAAAAACAAAATACTTATTATGGATATTATTGTAATGCTGATTTAGTAAATCCTAATAGTGCTTTAACCGAAGAATTAAAAACAGAGTTTCAAAATGCAGGCTTTCCAAAGAGTTATTGGGCTGATTTAGCTATTATGAAGAAAGCACATCCAAATTGGCAATTTGTTGCTTTAGATACAAAATTAGATTGGAATTATGCGATAAAATCTGAAAGTAATGTTGGTATTAATTTAGTACAAGGTGATGAAGGTTATAGATCTACATTAGGTGGTTCTTATGATTATTATACTGATACATTTAAGATTTTTGAGGGTAGTAGTTGGTATGCAGTAAATAGTGGCACTGTTGCTTATTATATGGATCCAAGAAACTTTTTAACTGATATGTATATTTTTCAATTTGAATCTTTAGTTTCTAATCCAGAAATACAAACAATTGAAGGTGTAAAAAGCGTTTTAGGTGAAAACTATCTATCAAATTATTCTATGGATTTTATAACAGCAGCAGAAAAAAGTGGAGTAAGTAGTCTATATTTAGCGGCTCTTGCTTATCAAGAAGTGGGTAGTGGCACTGTTGCTACTAGTGGAGAAGGATTTACTTATAATCCGTTAAATAAGAAATATCCATCTTTACATGGGTTATGGATAGATGGCGGTTTTTATAATGTATATAACATAGGTGCTGGAACAGATAAATCCCCTGCTCAAAACAGTGTTGTTTATGCTATGGGAGGCGCTGATGGTTCTAATACTTCTTTTGATAGACCATGGGACACTATGAAAAAAGCAATTGAAGGTGGAGCAAAATTCATTGGAGATGAGTATATAACTAAAGGACAATATAATATATATTTAAAAAAATTCAATGTTATTTCAACATATTGGGATACTTTTGGGCATCAATATCAATCTAATATAAAAGCGGCAGCGGATGAAGGTAATAATGTATATAGATCTTACAATAGTTTAAATCTATTAGATTCTAATTTTATATTTTCTATTCCAGTTTACAACAATATGCCAGAAATGGTATCAACATTACCTAATAAAGGTAATCCTAATAACTATTTAAGTAATTTAAAAATAAATGATGTTGATGTAGAAGGATTTGATGGTGCAGATACAAATTATACAATTCATGTTTCAAATAAAGTTAAAGTAGCAAATATAACTGCAAATACAGTTAATTCAAATGCTACTATAAAAAATACTGGTAAAAAAGATTTAGTAGTTGGTGATAATAAATTTGAAATTGTTGTAACTGCACAAAATGGAGCTAAAAAAACATATAATTTAAATATAGTTAGAAGTAAAAACACATCAGGAGAACCTACTATAGATGAAATAGTAAATAATAGTGGGGTCAAATCAGATGGAACATATTTTAGTGGATTTGAAATAGATACTAATTCTCAAACTTTAGTAGATAAAATAAAATCATTAAATCCAAATGCTGTAGTAAAAGTAACTGATTCTAATGGAACAGTTAAAACAAATAAATCTTTAGCTACTGGAGATAAAATTAGTATAACAAGCGCAGGAGAAACAAAAACTTATATTATTGTTATACGAGGAGATACAAGTGGTAATGGAAAAATAGATGCCCTAGATTTACTTAAAGTTCAAAAACATATATTAGATGTTACTGATTTATCTGGGGCATATCTTAAAGCAGGAGATGCTAACAATGATGGTAAAATAAATCCGTTAGATTTACTTATAATACAAAAACATATATTAGGTGTTAGTAGTATTAAGCAATAGGAGGTAATATGAAAAAGTATATTAAATTATTTAGTTTATCTTTAACACTTTTCTTATCAATATTTCTTTTAAATACAAGTATTAAAGCAGCAAGTGCTACAATAAGTGTTAAAAGTAATAATAGTGTAGTAGTTGGTAATACGGTAAAAGTAACTGTAACACTTTCTTCTTCATCTAGTTTAGGTTCATGGGACTTTTCAATAGGTTATGATACATCTCTTTTAAGAATGACATCTTCAACTGCTGAGAGTGGCCAAAGATCAGTAGGATATGTAAGTGGAAGTGGTCAAACTTCAAAAACTTATACATTTAACTTTAAAGCTTTAAAAAGTGGTACTGCAAAAGTGTATGTAAATAATGCTGAAGTATATGCTTTTGATGAGTCTTTAATGAGTGTAAGTAAAGGTAGTAAATCTATAAGTATAAAAACACAAGCTGAGATAGAAGCATCTTATTCTAAAAATAATTATTTAAAAAGTTTATCAGTTGATGGATATGAATTAAGTCCAACTTTTGATAAAGAAACTTTAGAATATACAGTTGAACTTGATAGTACAGTTGAATCTATAAAAGTAAATGCTTCAGTAGAAGATAGTACAGCTAGTTTAATTGGCGGTGGAGAAATATCTGTAGTAGAAGGAAGTAATACTATAGAACTTGTTGTAACCGCACAAAATGGAAATACTAGAACTTATAAAATAACTGCAAATGTAAAAGAAATAAATCCTATAAATGTAGAAGTTAATAATAAAAAATATACTGTAGTAAAAAGGAAATCTGCTTTAAGCGCACCTGATAATTTTACAGAAACTACAGTAGTTATAAATAATGAAGAAATACCTGCATTATATAATGAAATAACTGATTATACAGTTGTTGGATTAAAAGATGAAGAAGGTATAGTAGAGTTATTTATTTATGATTTAGATAGTGGTAAATATACCAAATATCAAGAATTAAACTTTAATAGTAATAAAATATTTTTATTAGATGCAGTAGATGTTCCAAAAGGATTAAAAGAAACAACCATAACAATAAATGAAAAAGAAGTTAAAGCATATAAGTTTGATGATAATAGTGTTTACTATATTGTTTATGGTATTAACTTAAATACAGGAAATAAAGATTTTTATATGTATGATTCAGAAGAATATACAATACAAAGATATGATACAACTATGATAGATAAACTTACAAAAGAAAAAGATAGATATTTATCTATTGTATTAGTACTTAGTTGTGTGTGTTTCTTAAGTATGTTATTCTTACTTATTGAAGTAAATAAATATAATAAAATAAAGAACGAAAAATAATTCGTTCTTTTTAGTATACAATTGTATAAACATTGAATGCTATAAACCCTAAGATTGCTAGTATATTAAGTACTTTAAAAAATTTACTTGTGCCTTTATTAGTAACAACTGAAAGTCCAAATAAGAATACTAATAAAACTATAAGGCTACCAGTAATTAAATAATTAGATTCACTATCTTGATAGTTCGTAAAAGTTAACAAATAAATATAGTAACCAATACAAAGTAGGTTAGTAATACCGATTATATTTAATAGAGTAACTCCATTTTTCTTTTTAGTAGTATTTTCTTTTTTTGTTTCTTCAAAATTAAACTTCATTTGTCTAGTGAGTTCTAATATTTGAGTTTTGCCTAATTCTTCATCTTTATTTATTTCTTTTTTATATTCTTGTTTAGCTTTTTCTAAATCGATAGTTAAGTCTTTAGTACTTTTCTTTTTTTCTTCAATCATATCTTCTATATCATTGTTATTCATTTCAAGAATATTTTCTTCTAATTTTTCTTTTTTTCTGTTTTTTCTTTCACTTCTAGTCATTAAATCTGTAAATGTAGAAGTCTTATCTAAATCATTTTCTTTAATATCTGATAAATCTAATCTTTTCTTTGCCATATTATCACCATAATAATTATAACTTAAATACATAAAAAAATAAAGTTTTATTTACAAATTTCGACAGTTTTTTTAAAAATGTGTGTAAAACCTTTATAAAATATAGGAAGTGTGTTATAATTGAATAGGTGATAGAAATGAATCAGATTAATTTAACAACAATACTTTTAATGGTTTTTATACCTTTTGTATTTGTTGCACTTATAATACCTATAATAAAGAAAGTAGCTATTCATGTAGGAGCTATGGATATACCTAATAAAAGAAAAGTACATTCTAAACCTATGCCAAGATTAGGTGGCCTAGGTATATATGGTGGATTTTTACTTGGATATATGATATTTGGTGAACAAACTCCAACTATGAATGCTATATTGATTGGTAGTTTTGTATTGCTAATTACAGGAATAATTGATGATATCAAACCTATGAAAGCTTCTCATAAACTAATTTGTCAATTTGTAGCAGCTTTAATAGTTGTAATATATGGAGATTTACTTTTGAGAGATGTCAGTTTTTTTGGAATGTATATTAACTTTGATTTTTGGTCTTATCCTATAACTTTAATATTTATATTAGGATGTATAAATTGTGTTAATTTAATAGATGGTTTAGATGGACTTGCAGGGGGGATTAGTTCAATATTCTTTTTAACAATTGGTATAATTGCATACTGTCAAGGAAGAATAGGATTATCAGTAGTTATAACATTTATTATGTTTGGTTCTACATTAGGCTTTTTAGTTCATAATTTTCATCCAGCCAAAATATTCATGGGTGATTCTGGTTCAATGTTTTTAGGATTTATAATATCTGTAATAACACTTTTAGGATTTAAAACTATAATAAGTACATCAATTATAATTCCACTTTGTATATTGATTGTTCCAATACTTGATACATTATGTGCGATAATAAGGAGAAAATTAAAAGGAGAAAGTATTGGTGCTCCAGATAAAAGTCATTTTCACCATCAATTGCTTAGAAGAAATTATGGAGTTAGTTGGACTGTAATAATTATATATATTATTACTGCTTTGTTTAGTACAGCTTCTATAATATGGCTTCTAGTAGATAAAGAAATTGGCTATATTATATATGGTGTATTATTATTAGGGCTTATGATATTTGTATTTAGGACAGATATATTATTTGAACACAAGAAAAGAAAAGTTTTAAAAAAATAATTTATTAAAAATAAATTTTTTCGTTAAATTCTAAGTAAAGTGCACAATTAAGTGCATTACGACCTAAAATGTGCATTTTCATAAGAAAATGCACATTTTTTAGTCGTTTTAAGAAGAAAATAATATCCAAAAATAAAAAAAGTGA
>CALVVM010000056.1 GCA_944363855.1 uncultured Bacilli bacterium | reverse complement strand
TCATACCTATATCAACTCCTTCTTATTATGAGATAATATAAGTATATCATTATACTAAAAAACTGATAAAAATTATCAACTTTTAACTTTGACATTTTTATCAGTTTTTATTTTAACATTTATAATTTGCCGTGCCGCAGATGAGTGTAGGCACAAAAACTAGACGGATCCTCTTTAGGGGCACTGACAACGGGTTATAGAATAAAATCTTTATATTATTTAATATAGAGATTTTTCTTTTTACGTTTCTTTACACTCCCCCATCAACTTTTCCTAAAAATATTACATAACTAATTGACCCTAAAAAAATACTAATTTATAATAAAATTGTAATATCATAGGAGATATTATATGAGTAGTTCTATTATTAGAATAAAAGGGTAGAATAAAAAGCAATGAATGCCACATTGTTTTTTATTTTTGTGATTTTTTAAAAATGTTACCCTTATGTTATAAATGAGAATATTTAATTCTTGTATTTTAAATTAAATTATAGTAAACTATAGATGGAAGAGGTGTATTTATGAGTTTAACAGCAGGTATAGTAGGACTTCCTAATGTAGGAAAAAGTACATTATTTAATGCGATAACAAAGAAAAATATATTGGCAGCTAATTATCCTTTTGCAACTATCGATCCAAATGTAGGGGTAGTTATTGTGCCAGATGAGAGATTAGATTATTTAAATGATTTATATAAACCAAAAAGTTTAGTTCCAACTACATTTGAGTTTACAGATATAGCAGGGCTTGTTAAAGGTGCGTCAAATGGAGAAGGTTTAGGAAATAAATTCTTATCTCATATAAGAGAAGTAGATGCGGTATGTGAAGTTGTTAGATGTTTTGAAAATAATGACATAATACATGTAGAAAATGAAGTTGATCCAGTAAGAGATATTGAGATAATAGAAGTAGAATTAATATTAGCTGATTTAGAAGTAGTAGAAAATAGATTTAATAAAATAGGAAAGAAAGCAAGCTTATCTAAAGATAAAGAAGTTCAAAAAGAAGCAGCTATCCTAACTAAATTAAAAGAAGCTTTAGAACAAAATATTCCTATTAGAAGAATAGAATTAACTGATGATGAAAAGTTATATATAAAACCATTTAATTTACTTACTAGTAAACCTATAATATATGTAGCTAATGTGTCAGAAGATGATTTGCTTGTAGGAGATAATAAATATATTGAAAAGGTTAGAGAATATGCTTTAAAAGATAATGCTGAAGTAGTTGTAATTTGTGCGAGAGTAGAATCTGATTTATGTGATATGGATAAAGAAGAAAAAAATATGTTCTTAAGTGAGCTTGGAGTAAGTGAAAGTGGTATAGATAAACTTATAAAAGCATCTTATAAATTATTAGGTTTAAAAACTTTCTTTACTGCAGGTGAAGATGAATGTAGAGCTTGGACTTTTAAAGATGGTATGAAAGCTCCACAATGTGCGGGAATTATACACACAGATTTTGAAAGAGGATTCATAAAAGCAGAAATAATGAGTTATGAAGATTTAAAACAAAATGGTAGTGAAAAAGCAGTAAAAGAAGCAGGTCGTATGAGACTTGAAGGAAAAGAATATATAATGCAAGATGGAGATATCTGTTACTTTAGATTTAATGTATAAGGAGAATATCTATGAAATTTTTTTGTGAATATTGCGGGAATAGAATAGATGCTGAAAAAGATGCTAAATGTCCTAATTGTGGAGCATCTTATAAAAAGAACCAAAGTTTTATTAAGTTAGAAGCAGAAAAGAAACAACAAATGCAAACAAATCAAGAGAATGCTCAAAAAATATTTAATCATGTTTTTGGGGTATTTAAGATATCTAGAATAATGTTTTTAATACCTATAGTAATATTTATAATTATAATTGTTACAGCTATTATTCTAACTTCAAATAATAAACCTAGTTATGATGATAAAAATGATTTTGGAGAAATATTTGAAGATATAACAGGAGAAAAAGAAGAACAGGAAATAGTAGTTGAAGGATTAGATGCATTTGCTGAAACTGAAGATTATAAAGTTAAAGTAACTAAATATGAAACAGAAGAAGATATGTTTAATAGATTAGATGATGATTATGAATATGTTAAGTTTCATTTAGTTGTAGAAAATCTAAAAGATAGCAGATTAACTAAAGAAGATGTTAATTGTATTGTAGATGGAATTGCTCAAACTAATTATTATTCATCAGGATATTCGGATCTTCCTATGTTTATAAATAAAGGTTTAACAGTTAAAGGTACAGCTACTTTTGAAGTTCCTAAGAATGCAAACAGTTATGAAATAAAATATGGAGATTATGTTACAATAAAAATAAGTAAGTAAAAAGCAACTTTTAGCAGTTGCTTTTTATTTCTTGTTTATACTCTACAATATCTTCAATAGTACAGTCTAAATAGTCACAAACTCTAGATAATACAAATATATCTATTTTAACTAATTCTCCTGTCATCAATCTTTTAATTACTTTAAAATCTGTATTGGTGTCCCTAGATATTTTGTTAATACTTATATTTTTATCTTTTAAAATATTATTTAATTTAAATAGATAAACTCCATTTTCCATTTTTACTTTTGAAATACTGCTCATATAGTTACCTCCGCAATTATATTTTAACTTTAATAGTGGATAAATAACTACTGGTTAAGCAACCTTAACAAATAAAGTTATTATTATATCTATAATAAATAATCCAATTATAATATAGGTAACTATCTTTGGAATAAGTTTAACGATTTTATCATTTATGGGTTTAATAAAATAAATAAGAAGAATGCTACTTAGTCCCCAGATAAGTGACATTTCAAGTGCGGTATATCTACCTATATTAAATCTATAGTTGGTATAATTCCAAAGTTCTACATCAAATATCCATTTAATTAAATAACCACCGAGTGCTTCTATAGTAGAAAGAAAAATTGAAGAAAAAAGAAATAAATATAATACTTTTAGTATTTTAGAAATATTAAATTTATCTATCCATTTATTTATAAGTAATATGATAACGGTTCCTATTCCATATATAGGAGTCCAATAACTTAAGAATATACCACTATCCCCACTTGCATAAAAGAATGATTCAAAAAAGTGTCCTAATATAGAAAAAATAATAAAATAATTTAAATAATACATAATATTCATCAATATTAGTATTACAATAAAATAATATTTTATGCAAAAAATAAAAATTAAGAAATATAATTAAAATAAGGTTTACAAACTAAAAAAAGTTTGTTATAATCTATGTCGAGTGAAGAAATTTACTCCTTGCTCTAAAGAGCCAAAGACCATAAGGAGGTGTAGAAAATGAGAAATTATGAAATTATGTTCATAGTAAGACCTACATTAGGAGAAGATGAAATTAAAAAAGTTGCATCTAACTTCCAAAAAACATTAGAAACTAATGGTGCTAAAGTTACAAGCGTTGATGCTTGGGGACAAAAATCATTAGCTTACGAAATTAAAGTAGGAAACAATACTTACAAAAGTGGATATTACTTCGTAGTTAATATTGAAGCAGGTGACGATAAAGCTGTTAAAGAATTTGATCGTTTAGCTTTAATAAGTCAAGATATTATAAGACATATAATAATAAATAAGGAAGACTAAGAGGTGAATCTATGAATAAAGTAGTATTAGTAGGAAGATTAACTGCTAAACCAGAGTTACGTTATACACCACAAAATACAGCATACACAAGATTCAGTGTTGCAGTAAATAGAACATTTACAAACGCAGATGGAAAAAGAGATGCTGATTTTATAAATGTAGTAGCTTGGAGAAAACAAGCAGAAACAATTTCAAAATATTTTGATAAAGGAAATTTAATTGCCCTTGAGGGTAGATTACAAACTGGAAGTTACGATGACAAAGATGGAAACAAAAGATATACAGTTGATGTTGCTTTAGATAACTTTGAATTTGTAGAAAGTAAAGCTTCAAGAGAGTCTAGTGCAAATACTTCAACTCCATATGATTATCAAAACGATAATAGTATGCCAGAAGTAAATGTTGAAAATGATCCATTTGCTGAATTTGGTGATAGTGTTTCTATAGATGATAACTTCCTAGAATAATAGGAGGATTAATAATGGCAGAATTTTATAGAAAAAAGAAAAAAGTTTGTCAAATGTGTGCTGGTAAAGATGTTGATTACAAAAATATAGAAGTAATCAAAAAATATGTAAGTGCAGATAAAGGCAAAATTTTACCAAGAAGAATTACAGGTGCTTGTGCAAAACATCAAAGACATATAGCTACTCAAGTTAAGTATGCTAGACATATGGCACTTATACCATTCGTTAAATAAGATAGTACTAACTATCTTTTTTTTGTCAATTTGACAAAAAATGATTTTACTGATACTATATTACCTTACAAAGGGGGATTACTATGATAAATATAGAAAAAGTAATAGAAAAGGCCTATAAAAATAATAAAAAAATACAAATGGAAGAAATCTTGAAATTGGACTTAAAGGATGAAGAACTTGAAGTTGTAATAGAATCTTTAAAAGTGGCTGAGATAGAAATAGAAGAAGAAAAAGAAGAAGAAATAGAAATAAAAATAACTGATGATGCTGTTAAAGATTATTTAAAACAAATAGGTAGGTTTCCACTTTTAACTCCGGAAGAAGAGCAAGAAATAGGTAGAAGAATCTTAAAAGGCGACGAAAAAGCAAAACAAGAGTTAATAAATTCCAATCTTCGTTTAGTTGTAAGTGTAGCAAAAAGATATGCTAATAAAGGTATAGGGTTTGAAGATTTATTACAAGAAGGTAATTTAGGTTTAATAAAAGCTGTTGATAAGTTTGATGCTGAAAAAGGATTTAAGTTTTCTACATATGCGACTTGGTGGATTAGACAAGCAATGACTAGAGCTATTGCTGATCAAGCAAGAACAATTCGTATTCCTGTTCATGCAAATGAAGCGATAAACTCAATAAAAAGATTTCAAAATAAATATTCTTTTGAAAACGGTATAGACCCTACTGATGAAGAAATAAGTGAAGCTTTAGGATATACTGTTGAAAAAATTAGAGAATATAAAAAAGCAGCACAAGATGTAATTAGTTTAGAAACTCCTGTTGGAGCAGCTGAAGATCAAGATTCAACTTTAATGGAATTTATTGCAGATGAAGAAAACATAGAAGAAAACGTAGTTCAAAAAATAATTTTTGAAGGGGTTCATAAAATAGTAGAAGCTAGATTAACAGAAAGAGAAGCAAAAGTAATAATGTATAGATTTGGACTAATTGATGGAAGAGTTTGGACGTTAGAAGAGGTTGGAGAAGTGTTTGATGTAACAAGAGAAAGAATTAGACAAATCGAGGCAAAAGCTTTAAGAAAACTAAGAAATTGGGCTAAAAGAGAAACGCAAGAAGATATGGGTATAAGACCAAAAGCAAAAAGTTTATTTTACTAATAAACTTTTTTTGCTTTTTTTGTAAAAAAAGTTAAAAAAGGCTTGATTTTTTTAAGAAAATGTCATATAATTTTGTATGTGTGACTGCGGGGATGTGTGAGGTTGCTGATACGCCAGGTTAAGTTGTTATGAAAATTAACTTGAAAGTCAGGTTTTTACACGGAGCAAGTCTATACTGGATATAGGCGAAGGGAGGATACAAGATGTCAAAAACTAAAATTCGTATCAAATTAAAAGCGTTTGAACACAAAAGTTTAGACAAAGCTTGCGCTAAAATCGTTGAAACAGTAAAAAGAAATGGTGGTACAGTTGTTGGACCAGTTCCACTACCAACTGAAATTGAAAAAATCACTATTCTAAGAGCTGTTCACAAATACAAAGATTCACGTGAGCAATTTGAAAGAAGAACACACAAAAGACTTGTAGATATCGTTGATCCATCTAAGGAAACTATTGAAGCATTAGCTCATTTAGATATTCCAAGTGGTGTTGATATCAAAATTATTAAATAATAGGAGGAGAAAGTATGAAAGGAATCTTAGGTCGTAAAATTGGAATGACTCAAGTATTTACAGAATCTGGTAAATTAATTCCTGTAACTGTTGTTGAAGTTGAGAAAAACGTAGTTACTCAAATCAAAACTAAAGAAAACGATGGTTATGAAGCTATTCAATTAGGATTCGGTGAACAAAGAGAAAAGTTAGCGACTAAAGCTTCTGCTGGACATGCAGCAAAAGCACAAACTACACCTAAGCGCTTCTTTAGAGAAA
The DNA here is from genome assembly GCA_944363855.1 of uncultured Bacilli bacterium. Lineage (GTDB taxonomy): Bacteria > Bacillota_I > Bacilli_A > RF39 > UBA660 > UMGS1613. Next base: position 47,274 of record CALVVM010000056.1, on the reverse strand, counting down.
TAAAAGGTGTAGATATCAATTCATATACTCTAGGACAAGAAATATCAGCTGATATTTTCACTCCAGGAGAAGTGGTTGATGTAACTGGAACTACTAAAGGTAAAGGGTTCCAAGGTGTTATTAAAAGACACGGACAATCAAGAGGCCCTATGGGACATGGCTCACATTATCATAGAAGACCAGGTTCAATGGGAACAATGAGACCAATGCGCGTTTTCAAAGGTAAAAAACTAGCTGGTCATATGGGAACACTTACAGTAACTATTCAAAATCTTGAAGTTGTTGCTGTAGATACTGAAAACAATGTAATATTAATAAGTGGTAATATACCAGGACCTAAAAAAGGTTTAGTAATTATTAAGAGTGCTGTTAAAGCAAATGGAAAAATCAATGAAATGGAAAACTTAGTTTCTTATGAAGTTGAAGAACCAATTGTTGAAACAGTAGAAGAAGTAGTTACTGAAGAAACACCAGTTGTAGAAGAAGTTGTTGAAACAGCTGAAACTACTAAGGAAGAAAATTAGTAGGGAGGATACATAATATGGCTAAATTAAATGTATTAAACACAAATGGTGAAAAAGTAAAAGATATTACATTAAATAAAGAAGTATTCGGTATAGTTCCAAACGATGCAGTATTATATGATGCAATTAAACTTGCTCAAAACAATGCTCGTCAAGCAACAAAAGGAATCAAAGGACGTTCTGATGTATCTGGTGGTGGAAGAAAACCATGGAGACAAAAAGGAACTGGACGTGCTCGTCAAGGTTCTACAAGAGCGCCACATTGGTATCATGGTGGTTGGGCATTTGGTAACCAATCAAGAAACTATGAAGTTAAACAAAATAGAAAAGAAAGAGCTTTAGCTTTAAAATCTGCTTTAGCTTACAAAGTTATCAATAAAGAATTAGTAATTGTTGATTCATTAAATGTTGAATCTAACAAAACAAAAGATATGAAAAATATCTTAGCTAATTTCAAAGTTGAAAGAAACGTTTTAATAGTTGTTTCTGAATTAAATGAAAATTTAGTTTTAGCTACTCGTAACTTAAACAATGTTTTATTACTTGAAGCTAGTGAAATAAATGTATTAGATTTAGTTTCTGCTAACTTAGTAATAGTAGAAGAATCTGCTATTGAATTAATAGAGGAGGCTTTAGTATAATGAATAATTATAGAGATGTTATAAAAGCTCCGATTATTACTGAAAAATCTGCAACTTTAAGTGAAAATGGAAATGTTATTACTTTAAGTGTAGATCCAAAAGCAAATAAAACACAAATTAAACAAGCTGTAGAAAAAATCTTCGATGTTAAAGTTGAAAAAGTTAATACAGTTAACGTTAAACCAAAAACTAAAAGAGTTGGACGTTATGCAGGATTAACTAACAGAAAGAAAAAAGCTATAGTTAAATTAAAAGAAGGAAGTTCAATAGAACTTAACTAATCTAGAGGAGGAAATACAATGGCAATCAAAAGTTATAAATCAACAACTAATGGTAGACGTGGTATGACTACTTTAGATAATAGTGGATTAACTAAAGTAGCACCAGAGAAATCACTACTTGTTACATTAAAGAAAAATGGTGGACGTAATAATCAAGGTAAAATAACTGTTCGTCATCAAGGCGGAGGAGCTAAAAGAAAATATCGTATTATCGATTTTAAAAGAATTAAAGATGGCGTTGTTGCAACAGTAGCATCAATCGAATACGATCCAAACAGAACAGCTAATATTGCTTTAATTAAATACGCTGATGGTGAAAAAGCTTATATAATTGCTCCAAAAGGATTAAAAGTTGGAGACAAAGTTGAAAGTGGAGCAAACGCAGATATCAAAGTTGGTAACTGTTTACCACTTGCAAATATTCCAGAAGGTACTTTAGTTCACAATGTTGAATTAAAAGCTGGAAAAGGAGCTCAAATGGCTCGTTCTGCAGGATCAAGTGTTCAAATACTTGGACTTGAAGGAAAATATGCACTACTTCGTTTAGCTAGTGGTGAAGTTCGTAAAGTATTAAGTACTTGTCGTGCAACTATTGGTGAAGTAGGAAATGAAGATCATGAATTAGTAAATTTAGGTAAAGCTGGTCGTAAAAGACATATGGGTATCAGACCTACAGTTCGTGGATCAGTTATGAACCCTAATGATCACCCTCATGGTGGTGGTGAAGGTAGAGCACCTATCGGACGTAGTGGTCCAGTTACACCTTGGGGTAAACCTGCACTTGGATATAAAACTCGTAAAGGTAAAAAACAATCAGATGACTTAATAGTACATCGCCGTAAAAAATAGGAAAGGATGGTAGAAAATGGCTAGAAGTTTAAAAAAAGGACCTTTTATAGATGCAAGTCTAATGAAAAAAGTTCAAAAAGTAAATGAATCTGAGAAAAAAGAAGTTATTAAAACTTGGTCACGCCGTTCAACAATATTTCCTGAATTTATAGGTAACACATTTGCTGTTCATAATGGAAAAGAATTTGTTCCAGTTTATGTTACTGAAGATATGGTAGGACATAAATTAGGTGAATTTGCTCTTACTCGTAAATTCGGTGGTCACGGTGATCAAAAAGGTAAAAAATAAAAAACCTAGGAAGGATGAATTATAATGGAAGCAAAAGCAATCGCAAAAGGGCTTAGAATCCCTGCACGTAAAGCACGTTTAATAATTGATTTAGTTCGTGGAAAAAACGTGGCAGAAGCAGATAGAATTTGTAGAAATTACAATAGTAAAGCTGCTAGATTAACTTTAAAAGTGTTAACTTCTGCTGTAGCAAATGCTGAAAACAACTTAGGTTTAGATAAAACTAAATTATATGTTAGTAAGGCATATGTTGATGAAGGACAAACATTAAAAAGAATGAAATTTGGTTCTCGTGGACACGTAGATCCAATCAAAAAAAGAACAAGTCATATTACAATTGTTGTAAGTGAAAGAAACTAAGGTAAAGGAGGAAAACTTGTGGGTCAAAAAGTTAGTCCAGTCGGACTTAGAATAGGCGTTAACAAATCTTGGCAATCAAATTGGTATGCTGAAGGAAAAGACAATGCTAAATTTATCAATAACGATAACAAGATTCGTAAAATGTTAGAGAAAAAACTAAAAGACGCATCAGTTTCAAGTATTCTTATTGAAAGAGACACTAAGAAGACTAATGTTGTTATAAATACAGCTAAACCTGGAGTAGTTATCGGACACGGTGGAGATGAAATAGAAAAACTTAAAAAAGAATTAACTAAATTAGTTGATGAAAATATTCAAATCTCTATTAAAGAAGTTAAAAACCCAGATTTAGATGCTGCACTAGTTGCAGAAAATATCGCACGTCAAATTGAAGGACGTGTATCATTCAGAATTGCTCAAAAGAGAGCTATTAGAAATACTATGAAAGCAGGAGCAAAAGGAATTACAACTGCTGTATCTGGACGTTTAGGAGGAGCTGATATGGCTCGTACTGAAGGTTATACAGAAGGTAGTGTTCCAAGACATACTTTAAGATCAGATATCGATTATGCTCATAAAGAAGAAGAAAATAATAATGATAAAATTGGTGTAAAAGTATGGATTTGCAAAGGTGAAATACTTCCTGCTAAAAATAAGGGAGGTAATGAAGATGGCCGTAATTCCAAAAAGAACTAAATATCGTAATGTACATCGTCTTCCTTATGATGGAAAAGCAAAAGGAAATACTAAAGTAAACTTTGGTGAATATGGTTTAATGGCAATGGAAGGTGCTTGGATAACTGATAGACAAATTGAAGCAGCAAGAATTGCTATGACTCGTTATATGAAACGTGGAGGAAAAGTTTGGATAAATATATTCCCACACCTTTCATTAACTAAAAAACCACTTGAAACTCGTCAAGGTAAAGGTAAAGGTTCTCATGATGCATGGGTTGCAGTAGTTAAACAAGGTAAAGTTATGTTTGAAATCGCTGGAGTTAGTGAAGAAGTTGCAAGAGAAGCATTAAGACTTGCTATGCACAAACTTCCAATCAAATGTAAATTTGTAAAAAAAGAAGAAAGTGGTGAAAGTAATGACTAATAAAGAAATAAGAGAATTATCTAACGAGGAAATACTTTCAAAAATAGAAGAATCAAAAGAAGAATTATTTAACTTACGTTTCCAACAAGCAACAGGATCTTTAGAAAAACCTTCAAGAATTACTGAATTAAGAAAATTAGTTGCACGTATGAAAACAATCTTACGTGAAAGAGAATTAACTAAATAATAGGAGGAAATTATGGAAGAAAAAAGAACTCACGAATTAGTTGGAACTGTTGTAAGTGATGTTAACGACAAAACTATTACAGTTTTAGTTGAAACTTACAAAACTGATAGTTTATATCACAAAAGAGTTAAATATTCAAAAAAATATACTGCACATGATGAAAAAAATGAAGCTAAAAAAGGAGATAAAGTTCTTATAGCTGAAACAAGACCTTTATCAAAAACTAAACATTTCCGTTTAGTAAAAGTTATAGAAAAAGCAATTATTTTATAATTGAACGAGTGAAGGAGGATAAAATATGATTCAACAAGAAAGCCGTTTAAAAGTTGCTGACAACTCTGGAGCAAAAGAATTATCTGTAATTCGTGTTCTAGGAGGGTCAAAAGTTAAAACTGGAAATATCGGTGATATAGTAGTTGCTTCAGTTAAGAAAGCAACACCTAATGGAACTGTTGGAAAAGGTAAAGTTGTTAAAGCAGTTATCGTTAGAAGTAAATTTGGTCTAAGAAGAGAAGATGGATCATACATCAAATTTGATGATAATGCAGCTTGCATTATTAAAGATGATAAGAGTCCAATCGGAACTCGTGTATTTGGACCAGTAGCTCGTGAATTACGTGATTTAGGATTTAATAAAATCATTTCACTTGCTAAAGAAGTGTTATAAGAGAGTTTGGAGGAATGAAAATGAACTTTAAAACTGGAGATAAAGTAGTTGTCATTTCTGGTAAGGACAAAGGAAAAGAAGGAAAAATTACTCACGTATTACGTGCTGAAAATAGAGTTGTAGTTGAAGGTGTTAACATCGTTAAAAAACACGTTAAAGGTAACGGACAAACTGCAGGATCTATTAATGAAGTAGAAGCTCCAATTCATGCATCTAATGTAATGATAATTGATCCAAAAACTAAAAAACCTACTAGAATAGGACACAGTGTAAATAAAGACGGTAAGAAAATTAGAGTTGCAAGAAAATCTAATTCAAGTCTTGATTAATTGGAAGGAGGGTATATATGAACCGCCTAAAAGAAAAATATGAAAAAACAATCGTATCCGATTTAATGAGTAAACATAACTATAAAAATGTTATGGAAGTACCTAAATTAGAAAAAATCGTAGTAAATATTGGTTGTGGAGATGCTACTACTAATTCTAAATTATTAGAAGCAGCTATGAAAGATCTTGAAACAATTACAGGTCAAAAACCAGTAGCTACTAAAGCAAAAAAATCAATCGCTGGATTTAAATTAAGAGAAGGTCAAGCAATTGGTTGTAAAGTAACATTACGTGAGGAAAATATGTATAACTTCTTAGATAAATTAATTAGTATTACATTACCTCGTGTAAGAGACTTTAGAGGTATATCTAATAAAGCATTTGATGGTAGAGGAAACTATACTTTGGGATTAACTGAACAATTAATATTCCCAGAAATCGAATATGATGATGTTGTTAAAGTGCGTGGTATGGATATAGTTTTTGTTACAAGTGCAAAAACTAACGAAGAAGCGTTTGATCTCTTAAAAGGTTTCGGAATGCCATTTAAGAAATAATATAGGAGGCAAATTATGGCTAAGAAAAGTATGAAAGTAAAAGCTAGTCGCGAACCTAAATTTGAAGTACGTAGATATACACGTTGCAGTCGTTGTGGACGTCCACATGCTGTACTTAAAAAATACGGAATTTGTAGAATTTGTTTCCGTGAGTTAGCTTACAAGGGACAAATACCAGGAATGAAAAAATCAAGCTGGTAATTGATAAGAGAAGGAGGATATTATGGTAACAGATCCAATAGCAGATATGCTTACGAGAATTCGTAATGCAAATCAAATGCGTTATAAAGAAGTTGAAGTCCCAGCTTCAAAAATGAAAAATGAAATCGCTAGAATATTAAAATCTGAAGGATTTATAGTTGACTATAAAGTTAAGAAAAATAATATTCAAGATATCCTTGTTTTATCATTAAAATATGTAGACAAGGAACGTGTAATCACTGGACTTAAGAGAATCTCTAAACCAGGATTACGTGTATATGTAAAAGCTGAAGAAGTTCCATCTGTATTAAGTGGATTAGGAATAGCTATTATCTCAACATCTAAAGGTGTTATGACTGATAAAGAAGCTAGAGCTAATTCATTAGGTGGAGAAGTATTAGCTTACATTTGGTAGAAAGGAAGAAACTTAATGAGTCGTGTTGGAAATAGAAAATTAATTATACCAACTGGAGTAACTGTAACAGTTGAAGGAAATATTGTTTCAGTAAAAGGACCTAAAGGTGAACTTTCTACTGAAATAAATGAAAACATTACTGTTAATATTAATGAAAATGAAATAACACTAACAAGAAAAAATGATAATTTCAAAAATTTTCATGGAACAGCAAATGCTAACATAAGAAACATGATAGTAGGTGTTACTGAAGGATTTGAGAAAAAATTAGAATCTGTAGGTGTTGGATATCGTTTTCAATTAAAAGGTACAGAATTAGTTGTAACTGCTGGATATTCTCATCCTGTTAATGTTGCTATTCCTGAAGGAATTAAATTAGAAGTTCTAAGTAATACAGAATTATTTGTAAGAGGAATAGATAAACAATTAGTAGGTGAATTTGCAGCAAACGTAAGAAAAATTAGAAAACCTGAACCATATAAAGGAAAAGGTATTCGTTATGCTGACGAACATATTCGTCGTAAAGAAGGAAAGAAAGCTTCTAAATAATTAGAGTAAAGGAGAAAAGTTATGATCAAAAAAATAGACCGTAATAAAGCACGTGCTGCTAGACATACACGTGTTAGAAACAAAGTAACTGGTACATCAAACGTTCCTAGATTAAATGTATTTAGATCAAACAGTAATATTTTTGCTCAAATCATTGATGATGAAGCTTCTAAAACATTAGTAAGTGCTTCTTCTATAGATAAGGAGTTAAAACTTGAAAACGGTGGAAACACTGAAGCTGCTGAAAAAGTAGGAGAATTACTTGCTAAAAGAGCTAAAAAAGCAAAAATATCAAAAGTTGTTTTCGATAGAGGTGGATACCTTTATCATGGACGTGTAAAAGCTTTAGCTGAAGCTGCACGTGAAAACGGACTAGAATTCTAATAGGAGGGTAATGATGGAAAAAGAAATCGAAAAAGTAGAAGAAGTTAAATCTACTGAAAAAGTAGAAAGAACTGAAAGAAAACCTCGTAAATCAAATGATAAAAGACAACCTAGACAAAGACAACAAAAACTTTATGAAGAAGAAGTAATTTCTATCGGTCGTGTTACAAAAGTAACAAAAGGTGGACGTCATTTCCGCTTCTCTGCAGTAGTAGTTGTAGGAGATAGAAAAGGTAAAGTTGGACTTGGTACTGGAAAATCTAACGAAGTTCCAGATGCAATTAAAAAAGCAAGTCAAGCAGCTATTAAAAACATCGTTAAAGTTTCAATAGTTGAAGACCGTACTATCCCACATGAAGCAACTGGTGTATGTGGAGCTAGTAAAGTTATGTTAAAACCTGCTGCTAAAGGTACAGGAGTTAAAGCTGGTGGTCCGGTAAGAGCTGTACTTGAAATGGCTGGTGTTAAAGACATTTTATCTAAATCATTAGGATCAAGCACAAAAGTAAATATGGCTACTGCTACACTTAATGCATTAAAATCACAAAGAACAATAGAAGAAGTAGCACATTTACGTGGTAAAAAAGTAGAGGAGATAAGATAATATGAAACTACATGAATTAAGACCTAGTGAAGGTGCATTTAAAACTAGTAAAAGAGTTGGACGTGGTGTTGGTTCTGGACTTGGTAAAACAAGCGGAAAAGGACACAAAGGACAAAATGCAAGAAGTGGTGGAGGAGTTAGACCTGGGTTTGAAGGTGGACAATTACCATTATTTAGACGTTTACAAAAAAGAGGTTTCTCTAATGCTATGTTTAAAGTTGAATATGCTACAATAAATGTAAGTAAAAAAAAAAAATTTGAAGATGGAGCAGTTGTTACTCCAGAATTATTAAAAGAAATGGGAATTTTAAAGAAACAATTAGCTGGTGTTAAAGTTTTAGGTAACGGAAACTTAACTAAAAAATTAACAGTTAAAGCTAATAAATTCTCTCAATCTGCAGTAGAAAAAATAGAAGCGATAGGTGGAAAAGCTGAGGTGATTTAGTATGTTTGCAACAATTAAGCAAATATTTAATCCTAAAAATCGTGATTTATTAAAACGAATTTTATTCACTTTAGCTGCCTTATTCGTGTTTAAAATCGGAACAGCTATAATTGTTCCAGGTGTTAATGCTAATACTTCTGGAATGAAATTTCTAGAAATAATGGATGCAATGAGTGGTGGAGCTTTTGCTAACGCATCAATCTTTGCATTAGGCGTTTCACCTTATATTACCGCATCAATTGTAATTCAGCTATTATGTGCTGATATAGTTCCATATTTATCTGAATTAAAGAAACAAGGTGGCGTAGGTAGAAAAAAATTAGATCAAATAACAAGAATAGTAGGAATCGGTTTAGCATTCTTACAAGGTTATTTATATTCATATGCATATATCGGAAATGGTAATGCTATGGATTATATGTTATATTCATTAATTCTTACAGCTGGTACTGCATTAGTTATGTGGATTGCAGATCAAATAACAGCAAAAGGAATTGGAAATGGTATGTCATTAATAATAATGGCAGGTATAATAAGTGTATTACCAAATATGTTTAAGAATCTTTGGGTAGAGTTATTTGCTAAAGGCTTCTTAGGAATAGCTATATTTGTAGCATTCGTTCTAGTATTTATTGGAATTATAGTAGGTGTTATCTACGTTGAATCAGCAGAAAGAAGAATACCTATTCAATATGCAAATAAATCAACTAGTACACTTGGTAAACAATCTTATATACCATTTAAACTAAATAGTGCAGGAGTTATACCAGTAATCTTTGCATCAGCTCTTATGTCAATTCCACAAATACTTGCATCAGTATTTAAGAAAGAAGGCTTTACACTTTTTGCACAAAAATATCTTTCTTATACTAATGGAACTGGTTTAATCTTATATGTAATATTGATTTTAACATTTGCTTACCTTTATACATTTATGCAACTTAAACCAAGTGAGATGTCAGAAAACTTAAATAAGAATGGTGGATATATTCCAGGTATAAGACCAGGAAAAGATACAACAGAATATGTAAAAACAGTGTTAAAAAGAATAACAATTGTTGGTTCTGTATTCTTAACAACACTAGCAATTCTTCCAATAGTATTTGATAAAGTTTCAAACTTAACAACTTCAATAACTTTAAGTGGTACAGGATTATTGATCGTTGTAGGAGTTGCTTTAGAAACTTATAAACAAATTGAGAGTCAATTAGTTAGTAGAACCTATACAAAAGGTAGAAAGGGAAGAAGAAGATAATGAAAAGTGTTATTCTGATAGCTGCTCCAGCTGCTGGAAAAGGTACTGAAGCTGCTTATTTAAAAGAACAATATAATATGCCACATATCTCAACAGGCGATATGCTTAGAGAAAAGGCGCAAGAAGATTCTGATTTAGGAAGAGATATCAATCATAAAATTAACAATGGAATATTTGTTAGTGATGAATTGATTATCGAAATCTTAAAACAAAGAATTATGCAAGAAGATTGCAACAATGGTTACATTTTAGATGGTTTTCCACGTAATGTAGCACAAGCTGAAGCTTATCAAGATATGCTTGAAGAATTAGGTAAAGATTTAGGTGTAGTTATAGTTTTAGATATAGATAAAAAATTAGCTGCATCAAGAATTGCTGGTAGAATTTCTTGCCCAGAATGCAAAGAAGTTTATAATACTAGTAATGAAGAAATGAAACCTAAAGAAGAAGGTATTTGCGATAAGTGTGGAGCTAAACTTGTTAAAAGAGCAGATGATAATGAAGAAACATATATGGATAGATATAATACATATATGGAAAAAACTTCTCCATTGATTGATTTCTATGAAAAACAAGGTGTTGTTTATCATGTAGATGGAAATAATGGAAGAGAAGAAACTCATAAACAAGTTGTAAAAATATTAGGAGAATAATATGATAAATATTAAAACTCCAAGAGAGATTGAATTAATGCGTGTAGCTGGTGAAATAGTTGGGGATACCCATAAATACATAATTCCATTTTTAAAACCTGGAATTACAACAAAAGAAATTGATTCACTAGCTCGCGATTATATCACAGAAAGAGGAGCTACTCCATCTTGTTATAATTATGATGGCTATCCTGGAAATATATGCATTTCTATAAATGATGAAGTTGTGCACGGTATTGCAGGATCAAGAAAATTATGTGATGGTGATATAGTTACTTTAGATATATGTGCTTGCTATAAAGGATATCACGGTGATAGTGCTTGGACATATCCAATTGGAAATATATCTGAAGAAAAAAAATATTTACTAGAACATACAGAACAAGCTTTATATGAAGGATTAAAACAAGTTAAGGCAGGAGCTAGAATTGGTGATATAGGTGAGGCAGTACAAACTTATGCTGAATCTCATAATTTAGGAGTAGTTAAAGAACTAGTTGGACACGGTATAGGAAATAACCTACACGAAGCTCCAGATGTTCCAAACTACGGTAAAAAGAATACTGGACCTATCTTAAAAGAAGGAATGGTTATTGCAGTAGAACCTATGATAAACTTAGGAACTGCAGATGTATATTTATTAGATGATGATTGGACAGTAGTTACTGCTGACCAAGAGCCTTCAGCTCACTTTGAACATACAGTGTTAATTACCAAAGATGGGTATGAAATATTAACGAAGAGGTGAAATAATGGCTAAAGACGATGTTATCGAAATGGAAGGTAAAGTATTAGAAGTTTTGCCAGGCTATGTATTTAAAGTAGAACTAGCAAACAAACATGTAATTACGGCACACGTTTCGGGTAAAATGCGAATGAACATGATTCGAATTTTAGCTGGCGATACAGTAATGGTTGAGTTATCAACATACGATTTAACACGTGGTCGTATAACTTACAGAAAATAGGAGGTAATAAGATGAAAGTTAAACCATCAGTAAAACCAATATGTGAAAAATGTAAAGTTATTAAACGTAAGGGAAAAGTAATGGTAATTTGCGAAAACCCTAAACATAAACAAAGACAAGGTTAATAGGAGGTGTTTTAATGGCACGTATTAAAGGTGTAGATATACCAAATAATAAAAGAATTGAAATTTCACTTACTTATGTATATGGAATTGGAAGAAGTCTTTCAAATAAAATTTTGACTGACGCAAAAGTTAACCCAAATACAAAAGCTGGGGACTTAACTAATGATGAATTAAATGCTATTCGTGATGAAGTTAATAAATATATGACTGAAGGAGATCTTCGTCGTGAAGTTAATATGAATATTAAAACTAAAATGGAAATTAATTCATATGAAGGAACTCGTCACAAAAAAGGTTTACCTGTAAGAGGACAAAGAACAAATAGAAATGCTCGTACTCGTAAAGGTAAAGGTAAAGTAGTTGCTAATAAGAAAAAATAGTTGTGATTAAAGGAGGATAGATTATGGCTTATAAATCAAGAAAAAGAAAAGTTAAGAAAAATGTACCAGAAGGTAAAGCTTATATACATTCAACATTTAATAATACTATCGTAACACTTTGTGATAATGATGGTAATGCAATAAGTTGGGCTTCTGCAGGAACTTTAGGTTTCAAAGGAAGTAAAAAATCAACTCCATTCGCAGCTGGAATGAGTGCTGAAGCAGCAGGTAAAGCAGCTTACGATATGGGAATGAGAAAAGTTGAAGTTTTTGTTAAAGGTTTAGGATCAGGTAAAGAAACAGCAATCCGTTCATTACAAACAGCAGGTTTAGAAATTACATCTATATCTGATGTTACACCTATACCACACAATGGATGTCGTCCACCAAAACGTCCACGTGGATAAGAAGGAGGGAATGGAATATGTTAAATTTTGAAAAACCAATATATAAAATAACTGAATATTTAGAAAATAAAAATTACGGTAAATTTGAATTAGAACCACTTGAAAGAGGTTTCGGTACTACTCTTGGTAATGCACTTAGAAGGATTATGTTATCTAGTATGCCAGGAAGTGCTATAGTTGCTGTAAAAATCGATGGAGTTATGCATGAATTCCAAACTATGGAAGGAATCGTAGAAGATGTTACAACAATCGTATTAAATCTTAAAAATATCGTTGTAAAAAACAATACTAAAGAAGAAGTAATTTTAAAATTATATGCTGATAAAGAAGGTGTTGTTACTGCAGCTGATATAGAAGAAAATGCAGATGTTGAAATTATTAACAAAGATCAAGTAATAGCTACAATAGCTAAAGGTGGAAAACTTAATATGGAGTTAATAGTTGCTAATGGTCGTGGATACGTTCCATCAAATGAAAACAAAAAATATATTGAAAATCAAAAAATAGGATTTATTCCAATTGATGCATTATATTCACCAATCGAAAGAATTAGTTATGAAATAGATAATGCTCGTGTTGGACAAGATGCTAGTTATGATAAGTTAATTATGGAAGTATTTACAAACGGTTCAATTAAACCAGAAGAAGCTATGGCTTTAGCTGCTAAAATAATGATTGAACACTTAAATATTGTTACTAACTTAAGTGAAATAGCTGACGCTACAGGAATAATGAATGCAAAACAAGAAGATAATAAAACTAAAAAATTAGAAACATCAATAGATGATTTAGATTTCTCAGTTAGAGCTTACAACTGTTTAAAAAGAGCAGGTGTTAATACTCTAGGAGATTTAACTGATAAATCAGAAGTTGAAATGATGAAAATTCGTAACTTAGGTAAAAAGTCTTTAAAAGAAGTAATCGAAAAGGTTAAAGATATGGGACTTAGATTCCGCGAAGACGATTAATAGTTAGGAGGAATATTATGGCTTATAGAAAATTAGGACGTACAAATAAACATAGAAGAAGTATGCTTGCTAATTTAACTAAGAATGTTATCATGAATGAAAAAATTGAAACAACTGAAACAAGAGCTAAAGAAGTTCGTAAATTCGTTGATAAAATGATTTCTTATGGTAAAGATGGTTCTTTAGTAGCAAGAAGAAAAGCATTAGCTTTCCTACAAAATGATACAGTAGCAGTTAAAAAAGTTTTTGATGAATTAGCTCCTCGTTATGCTAACCGTAACGGTGGATATACAAGAATTTTAAAATTAACTGAACGTCGTGGAGATGATGCTTTAATGGTTATTTTAGAATTAGTAGAGGAAGATGCTAAATAGTATCTTCTTTTTTTATTCACTAGTAGTCCACTGGTTGTTCAAATCATTGTAAATCAAAGGTTTTTATGATATTATTTATTTGTAAAATAGAAGTTTTGTGTTTATTTGAAAGGAGTTCGTTATTATGATTAATGTTATAATCTGTGATGATAATGCTAAAGATAGAGAAAACGCTAAAAAAATAGTTAATAATTTTATGAAGAAGAACAAAAAAGAATATGAGACACATATTTTCGAAGATTATAATAAAGATTTTTATAATATAATAGATAGAAAAATGCCATCTAAAATATATTTACTAGATATTGAAACACCTACAAAATCTGGAATTGATGTGGCGAGAGCAATTAGAGAAAAAGATGTTGATAGTGTTATTATTTTTTTAACTGTTCATGAAGAATTGGGCCATACAATATTAAAAAATGACTTACTATTTTTATCATTTATAAATAAATTTGATGACTATGAAAATAGATTATATAAATCATTAGTTAAATCTTTAGATATTTTAAATAAGAAGAATGCAATTAAAATATTTGATGGTAATGTAATATATACAATTAATGTAAAGGATATTTTATACATAACTAAAGATAGTTTTGAGAGAAAGACAATAATAAAAACTGATTATGCAGAAATAAAAGTAAGAAAAACAATGAATGAAATAATAGGTATGTTAAATTATAGATTTAAACAAACACATAGAGCATGTTTTGTAAATGAAGAAAGACTATTTAAAATAGATAAGTCTAAAAGAATTATTACATTTGATAATAATGATACTATCGATTTATTATCAGATAAGTATAAAGGGAGTATATTATGTTAGAAAATATATTAAGTGTTATAGGAGTTGCGTTTTTAAATACGAGTGGATTTTATGCTTGGTCAAAATTGCTTAATAAAAAACTAAAATTGACTAATTATAAATTTATTTTATCTTTAGCTATATTAACTATAGTTTCTATAATTAATTATAATAACGTGAGTGCGATGATTAGAGTGGTTTTCCTAATTTTTGTTATGTCGTATGTAATTAGGTTTAATTTTACTGTCCCATTTAAAACAGGTTTAATAACTTCATTTTATACACAAATAATAGGAGTGTTATGTGAATTATTTTATTCGATAATAATTGTGTTGTTGTTTGGGTTAAAAACAGGAGGATATTCTACAATGGTAGTATTTTTTGCAGATATATTTATTGGGATTTCTGTAATGTTATTAGTTAATTTAAGATTTATAAAAAGGACTTATAATATAATTTTAAATGTGATAAAAAAATTAAGTTTAAAATTTGTTTTATATTGTTTTTTACCTATTTGTTTTATAGTTAATGTATATTTAGCGGTTACTTATTATAATTATAATCCAATATATTATGTTATTATTAACAATATATCTTTATATTTAATATTTTTTATAATTTTTGTTTTAATAAAAAAAGAAAATGAATATACAAAAATATATGATAAATATAATACTACTTTAAATAGCTTAAAGGAATATGAAGATATTTTAGATAAGTATAGAGTATCCAATCATGAAAATAAGAATCAACTTTTGACTATTAGAAATATGATTGTAGAAAAAAATAAGAAGGCTGCAAAATACATAGACGAATTAGTTAAAAACAAATTAAAAGATGACGAAAAAATAATGCAAGAAGTTTCTGTTATTCCTACTGGTGGACTTAGAGGACTAGTATATTCAAAAATTCTAGATATGAAAGAAAAGAATATTGATTATGAATTAAATATTTCTAAAGAAGTCAGAACCGTTGATTTAATCAATAAATTAAATGATTCTGATATGCTTGATATTTGTCAGATAATAGGAGTTTATATTGATAATGCAATAGAAGCAGTTATAGACATAAATGATAAATATGTTAATTTTGATATGTATTTAGAAAATAATTGTTTAGTTTTTGAAATTTCTAATTATTATGAGGGTAAAATTGAATTAGAAAAATTAGAAGAAAAAGGTTATACGACAAAAACTAGTGGCCATGGATATGGTTTAAGTTTAACAAAAGAAATAATAAATAGTAATAAAAAATTAAAGAATGAAAAAAGATTATCAAAAGAAACATTTACACAAGTTTTAAAGATTAAAATGAAATAAATATAAAATTATCTTACAAAAAATACTATCTATTTTGATGTGAACCCCAATCGGTAGACATCAATAAAAAAGACTAAGTAAAAATCAAGGGCGAACGAAGTGAGTTCATCTAGACCCTTGATTTTTATTATGTAATTATAATATTTATTTAAATAAAGTTTATCTTTATTTGTTATCTATTAATAAATTAACTAAATACAAAACATCTTCTGCGTATTCAACAATATTTGAATCAGGTTGAATATCTATATCAGGACATAAGTGATTATATAATTTGTAATTATACCCGTTATTATTTTTTAGATATTCAATTATAGTATTTAATTTGTATAATATTTCATCCTTATTTATCATTTTTATTATATCCTTTCTTCTTACTAATCTTATTGCCTTTAATTCTAGTTGTATTATAAAATTCTATCCATTCTTCAACAAGTTTTTGATATTCTTCTAAAGATGTGATATTATTGTTATACAAAGTTTCTTTCTTCAAAAGAGCGTGCCAGCTTTCAATTGGAGAATCATCAATTGGTGTACCTTTTCTAGACATAGAAATAGTAATTCCATTTGATTCACAGACAGCTTTGTATTCATAAGATGTATATTGGAATCCTTGATCACTATGCAAGATTAATCCAGATACATCTTTTCTTTTTGATATTGCTTCATTTAAAGTATCTATAACAAGTTTATTATCATTTCGTTTTGATATTTTATAAGCAACAACTTTTCTATCATACAAATCAATTATTGTTGACAAATAAGCTCTTGAACCTTTAAATATTAGATAAGTTATATCTGTATCCCAAACTTTATTTGGTGCATCAGTATTAAAATTTCTATTTAATAAATTTGGTTTAACATTATCTTCAATTCTTTCATTTTTATTTTTCTTTTTTACCTTTCTTATATATTCAGGCATTAAATTATATTTTTTCATTATTCTTAAAACCTTCTTTCCATTCATCACAACCCCATATTTGATTTTTAGGCCTTCCACAATTCTACGATAACCATATGTGCCTTTAGATTCATCAAATATTTCTTTAATCACTAAATAATCATAATAATCAGGATCTTCCTTATTCCTATATTTATAATAAGTTTTAGGACTTATTTCTAATACGGCACACATATTATATAACTTGTAATTATCTCTATATAGATTTATAAAAGTTACTTTCTCTCTCGTTGTGCCTTGAGGAAGGCCTGGTATTTTTTTAGTATTTCATATCTTTCTTTATAATCTTCTTTAGTTAATTCTGAATCTTTGGGTCTACCTTTTTTTAATCCTTGTCCCGGATAAAGTTCAGGATGTTTAGCCATTCTTCCCCAAGTTTGAATTGTCTTATATGGGATTCCATATATTCTTTCAAGATACCAACTTGATACTCCATTCAAATATTGTTTCAAAACTTCATCTTTAATATTTTGATTATATTTTTGAAATTTTTGTCCTTTTGAAGCCATAGAAAAACACCTCCTTTCGGAAGTGTATTCTATCATAATTATTAAAAATAGTCTTTTTTATGTTGTCTACCCTAAAGGGGGCATTTCAATTTAGATAGTATTTTTTCATAAAAAATTTAAAAAACATTATTTTATTAAGCTTTCTGGACATTCAGCTTCGTCAATCATTAACCAATGACAAGCTTGGCTTCCAGTAGTAGCTGCTCCTAATCCAAGCATAGCTAATAAGTTAGCAAAAAACATTAAACATACCTCCTTCCTTTTTTTATTTAAACTTTAATAGTTTAAACCTAATTAATTTGAATATTCTGGATGTTCTTTTAAGAATGTTATGTAATTGTTGTATGGCAATCTAAATATTTTATAAATAGTAGGTGAAATCATAAAATTCTGCATAATCAAACCAAATATAAAACAATTAGAAATAAATTTGTTTTTTATAAATATTGAGCAAACTGTAAAAATGATTGCCACAATAGTTGAAATTATTTTATATACTTTTCTTCTTTTTTTATTAACTATAGGTCTTTTTTTTGTATCAGCGGGGCTATTTTTAATCATTAATAAAGTTCCAATTATGCCAATGCTAATTTTTATAATAGTTGGTACAGTTAGAATAATACATAAGTAGGGAATACCAATAAACAATATAGTTGAAGATAATAGACATATCCAACTTTTTGTGGCATGAAGCCCAAATGAAGGCATTCTAATTAAGTTATAAATCAACATATAAATGAGCATTTCTTTAAATATACCTAATATTGTTGCTAAAATAGAAATAACAATGATTTTACTAAATGTTAGATATATAGATTCTAATCCATATTTTATTTCAGCAAGTTTAATTTTATCATAGTCAGTATTTTTATTTATATAACTCATACATTTATTAATCAAAAAGTTCTTCATAAATCACACAACCTTTTTACCATTAAATTAATTATAATATTTAAATAAAAGTAATCAAAGAAAATATGTTTAAATTAGCTATTTAAATGTTTGAACTCAGATAATGTGTTTTATTAATTTGCATATTTTTAAATTATAGACCAAATATCTTCTACTTTGTGCAAAAATTATTTAATACCTTTTTATAATGTGTTAAAATTAATATGTTTTCTTATAAAAATAACGGTAGATTAACATCCTGGATAATTTGCAAATTTTGTCGAATTTTGGAGAACGATTTATCAGCAAAAACTATTTTTTGTATGCTATACTTAAATAGTCGAGAGAAACTAGAAGGGAGATGTAATTTGTGATAACAGGAAAAGTAAAGTGGTTCAATAATGAAAAAGGCTTTGGATTTATTGAATACAATGAACAAGAAGATATATTTGTTCATTATTCAGCTATTCTTTCTGAAGGTTATAAAACTTTAGTTGAAGGTCAATATGTTAAATTTGACTTAGTTAGAACTGATAAGGGATTACAAGCCAAAAACGTAATTGAAATAAAAACTGCACTTGTTTAGCAGTTTTTATTTTATTTTTTCATTTACAATTAAATATTTTGCATGTTATAATATAAATAGAAAGGATTGATGGTATGAAATTTAATATTCATGGCAAAAAATTAGATGTAACACCAGCTATTAAAAGTTACATCGAGGAAAAAATTGGGAGGTTAGATAAGTATTTTGAAAATCCAGATGATATAACTAGTACAGTTCTTATCAAATTAAGAGGAAATGATCAAGTAGTAGAAGCAACAATAAATGCTAATAAATTTATATTAAGAGGTGAAGAATCTCATAAAGATTTATATGCAGCTATTGATAAAGTATCAGATAAAATAGAAAGACAAATAAGAAAAAACAAAACAAGAATGAATAAAAGGGTAAGCAGAGATTTAACAATGAATTTTGTTTTAGACTTTGAAGAAAAAGAAGAAAACGATAATGTAATCGTTAAAAGAAAAGTTATAGAAGACAAGCCTATGAGTGAAGAAGAAGCTATCCTTCAAATGGAACTTTTAGGTCACGAATTCTTCGCTTTTAGAAATATGGAAACACAAGATGTTAACATTTTATATAAAAGAAAAGATGGTGACTACGGTATATTAGAATTAAAATAGGTTTAATAACCTATTTTTTTCAATTTTACTATTATTTTATGTAATTTTTTGATAAAATAGATATATAGACATAAAAGGAGAATCGACAATGAAATTATTTAAAAAATTATTTAATCACGAATATAAAGAATTAGAAAGATTTAAGAAAATAGCTGATGAAGTAATTGCTCTAGATGATGAATACTCAAAATTATCAGATAAAAAGTTAAAAGCTAAAACTAAAGAGTTTCAAGATAGACTTGCTAATGGAGAAACATTAGAAGATATCAAAGTAGAAGCATTTGCTACTGCAAGAGAAGCAGCATTCCGTGTAATAGGAGAAAAACCTTATTATGTACAAATATTAGGTGGTCTTGCTATTCATTATGGTAACATATCTGAAATGAAAACTGGTGAAGGTAAAACATTAACCTCTACACTTCCTGCCTACTTAAATGCACTTACAGGTAAAGGTGTACACATCATAACAGTTAATGAATATCTTGCTGGACGTGATGCAGAGTGGATGGGAGAGATATATAGATTCCTAGGACTTACAGTAGGAGTAAACTATAGAGAATTAACTACAAAAGAAAAAAGAGAAGCATATAATTGCGATATCTTATATTCTACAAATAATGAAATAGGATTTGACTATCTAAGAGATAACATGGTAGTTAAAGCTAGTGATAGAGTTGCTAGACCATATAATTTTGCTATCATAGATGAAGTAGACTCAGTATTGATAGATGAAGCTAGAACGCCATTAATTATATCTGGTGGATTTATGAAGTCTGCTAACCTTTATATTCAAACTGATAGATTTGTTAAAAGTTTAAAAGAAAATGAAGGATATATATATGATGAAAAAACTAAAGCAGTATCACTAGATCAAACAGGTATATTAAAGGCAGAAAAAACATTTGGTGTAGATAACTTATATGACATAAACCATACCAATTTAGTACACTTCATCAATCAAGCGTTAAAAGCTAATTATGCTATGAAGTTAGATGTTGATTATGTAGTACAAGATGGAAAAATAGTAATAGTAGATCCTTTTACAGGAAGACTTATGCAAGGTAGAGCTTACTCAGAAGGATTACACCAAGCAATAGAAGCTAAAGAAGGAGTAACAATTAATGAAGAAACAAAAACTTTAGCTACCATCACATTCCAAAACTTATTTAGAATGTATAAAAAACTTGCAGGTATGACAGGTACTGCTAAAACAGAAGAAGAAGAGTTTAGAGATATATATAATATGTATGTTATAACTATACCAACAAATAGACCAGTAGCTCGTAAAGATTATGGTGATTTATTATTTGCTACTAAAGAAGGTAAATATAAAGCAATAGTAAACGAAATAAAAGAAAGACACGCAATAGGACAACCAGTATTAGTTGGTACAATAGCTGTTGAGACAAGTGAACTTATAAGTGAAAAATTAAAGAAAATGAGAATACCTCATGAAGTATTAAATGCTAAAAATCATGAAAGAGAAGCTGAAATAATTGCACATGCTGGTGATAAAGGAGCAGTAACAATCGCTACTAATATGGCTGGTCGTGGTACTGACATTAAGTTAACTGACGAAGTAAAAGCTTTAGGCGGCTTATTTGTAATAGGTACTGAAAGACACGAATCAAGGCGTATTGATAACCAATTAAGAGGTCGTTCAGGACGTCAAGGAGATCCAGGAGCAAGCCAATTCTGTGTATCATTTGAAGATGACTTAATGGTAAGATTTGGTACTGATAGGGCTAAACTTATGCTTCAAAGAGTAGGATTTAGTGAAGACGTTTCAATAAGAAATAGTATGCTATCTAATTCTATTGAGTCTGCTCAAAAAAGAGTAGAAGGAAATAACTTTGATTTAAGAAAAACCTTACTTGAGTATGATGATGTTATTAATGAACAAAGAGGTATTATCTATGAAAAGAGAAATCAAATATTAGATACAGAGTCAATACATCCAGTAATTTTAGATACATTTAAAAATTATGTAGAAGATGTAGTTTATTCGCATTTTGATGAAAATGATAACTTAAATAGAAATGATAAATCAGAAATATTAGAAACAGTAAATGATTTATTAAAAAACAAAGTTATATTTGATGAAATAGAATATAAGAGTTCAGATGAAATAATTGATTACTTAAGTGAAAAATTAATATATGAATATGAAGAAAAGATTAAAAAAGTTCCAAAAGAAGTAACTGATGAATTTGAAAAAGCAATTACTTTAAGAGTTATAGATACTCATTGGATGGAACACATTAATACAATGGCACATTTGAGAGAAGGTATTCACTTAAGAAGTTATGCTCAAAACAACCCATTAAGAGAGTATAAAACTGAAGGTTATGCACTATTTGATGAATTACTTTCAAAAATAGATGCTCAAGCAACAACTTATCTTTTAAAAGCCGAAATAAGACAAAACAGTGAAAGAAAGAAAGTAGCTGAAGGAGTTGCTAATGATGGAAAAGATAAAGTTTCAAAAGGGCCTAAGAAAGTACAAAAAATAGGAAGAAATGAACCTTGTCCATGTGGCAGTGGTAAGAAATATAAGCAATGTTGTGGTAAATAAAATGAGGCGTTTTTATGGTTTTAAAATATAACAATTATGATTCATTAAATATTAGTGAAGAATTAGAAAAAAATAAATTATTCAAAAGAAGCAGAAGTATTACTACTTCCAACTGATAAAAGATGTTTGTTTATATTGGGTATGCTTTTTGCAAACGGTATAAAAATTAAATTAATAAATGAAAAAGAACTTAATTTAACAGAAACAAATAAATCGTTTTCTATGATGTCATACGTATGGAGTAAAATAAGCGATGATAATTTTCCTAATGAATATTATTCTAATGTAGAAAGTGCTATGGAAGAAAGAGTAGAAAATATCAAAAGATTAGGGGTTAGAGTTACAAAAATAGAAAATAATCCTATAGAAAATAAGATATTTCTAATTTGTCCTGTAAGGAATGCAACAGAAGAACAAAAGATATGGATAGAAAACTTTGTTCAAGAAAAATATAATACAGGATATACAATACACGCACCACATCTTCATACAAGGCAAAAAGATATATTTGGTGGATATGCGATATGTAGACAAAATGCTGAAGCACTTGCTTCTTCAGAAGAAGTTGATATTTATTATGATAAATCAAGTACAGGTAGCATATTTGATTTAGGGGTTGCATATGCTCTTGGCAAACCTTTAAGAATTTTGAATAAAAAAGATATATTATTTAATATGAATGATTTTATGGATAATATTTTAATTACATGGCCATACAATGAAAAGATAAATTCTAAAAAATTGATAAAAAGAAAGTAGGTATATATATGTCAAAAGAAAAGAAAAAAACAATAATTTTAACAGTAGTTTTATCTGTTATATGTTTAGCACTTATAGGATTTTTAGTTGTAGATACATTAAAAGAAAATGGAGTTATAACTAGTGAAGAAACAAATGAGGTAATGAAAGAGTTTAATAAACAATTTAATTCAAAAGAAAGAAAAGTAATATTTTTTGCAAGTAGTGCTTGTGCATATTGTGAACTTCAAAAACCAATATTAGAAACAATAGCTGAAGATTATGGTATGGAATATTTTGAAATAGATGCAGCAACTTTAGGATTAAAACAAAGAGAAGAAATAATAGAAAAATTAGAGATTGAAGGAAAAACTCCAACAACCGTAATAGTTCAAAATGGAAAAGTTATAGATGTTGCTCAAGGTTATACAGAAGGAAGACTTTATGTAGATTTCTTTGCAAGTAATGAATTATTACCAGAAGATGCAGTTTATTCAAAAGAAGCAAACTTAACTTTTATAGATATGGATGAATATAAAGATTTAGTAGAAGAAAAAGGAATTCACGTAGTTGTAATAGGCCAAACAACTTGTAGTCATTGTATAGCTATTAAACCTGCATTAAATAAAGTAGCTGGAGAATATGATTTAACAATCAACTACTTAAATTTAACTGAAATGTCTGAAGATGAATATAATGATTTTGAAGAAAGTTTAAAAGAAATAGAATATAATGAACCAAATTTTGTTGAAGATGGTTCATTTGGAACGCCATTAACTTTAATAATAGAAAATGGAAAAGTTAAAGATTATATATCTGGTCAAAGGACTAATTCTCAATTGGTAAGAGAATTTAAAAAAGCTGGATTAATTTCTGAGTAAGAGGGATGATTATGATAAAAGATAATTTTAAAGTGAAAAATAATATTGTATTATTAATAATATTAAGTGTACTTTTAGTTATCTTTTTTTCTCTTTTGTTCTTTACTAAAGATAATTCACTTATAAAAGATGTAAAAAAGTTTGTAGAAACAGATATTAAAGTGGTATATATTTCAAGCAAAGAGAATTATAAGGAATATCCTATAGAGTTGTTTAAAAAATATGAGATTAATTATTTATATATAGAAAGTGATAAATTAACGAATGTAGAAGAAACTAAATTAGAAAAAATCATAAATAGCAAGTATTTAACGGATATAATTGTAATATATAAAAATGGTAAGATAGTAGATGCTATAATAGAATATGAAAATGAAAAATCTTTAGAAGAATTTTTACAAAAGAATAATATAATACCTGAAGTTATAGGTGACAATACAAATATTATAGAAGAAACAAAAAGTCTATTAGATACAGATTATTCATTAATATATCTTCCATACATAAATATTGAAGAAGTAGAAAACCAAAATAATATTTTAAAAGATATATGTGAAGATTATGAAATTAATTATAAAAGAATAGATGCATATCTTTTAAGTGCTTCTCAGCACAACAAACTTAATACATTGCTACAAATAAGTAAAGTAGAAGAACAAATAGTAATTCTTGTAAAAAATAAAAAAATTATAGGTAGTATTAGAGATATAAATAATAAAAAAGAATATTTAGAAAAGTTAAAAGAATACAAATTCGTAGAAGAAATAAATTCTTTAATAACTTTTATCAACTTAAATGAGTTTAATAACTTATTGAATAATAATGAAAAGAATATAATAGTAATAGGTAAAGATGAGTGTAAATACTGTGATTCAGTAACAACCACTCTAAATGATATTGCTATTAACTACGATATAAAAATAAATTATATCAATGTAGGAAAATTAGATTCTGATATATCTTTGCAAGTTGAAGAAAAATTGATTGAATTAAATTATAATGATGGTTTTACAACACCAATGGTATTAGTAGTTGAAAATAATAAACTATTAAATTATGTTATTGGTTTTGCAAGTGAACAATATTTTGTTGATATATTTACGGAAAATGGTATAATAAAGTAAGAGGTGATATACATGGTATATAAAAAATTAAAAGAATTTAAAGCTAAATATCCTGCTACAGTAGCTTGGAGATTAAAAGCACACTCAAAAGTAGTAGAAAAATATTTAAATCCAGGAGAAGAAGTTAAATTTGCTTTTCCAGCACAAAAAGGAATTTCTTCTATGGATATATTTTCTACATTTGTAGTAGTTTTAACTAATAAAAGAATATTACTTGCTCAAAAAAGAGTTTTATGGGGATATACATATTTAGCTATCACTCCAGATATGTTTAACGATTTAACAGTTTCATCAGGTATTATTTGGGGAAAATTATATATAGATACAGTTAAAGAAACTGTTATGTTATCTAATATTTCTAAAGGTGCTATGGATGATATAGAAACTGAAATAACAGAATATATGATGTCAGAAAAACAAAAATATACAAAAGGGGAAGATAGATAATTTCTATCTTTTGTTGTATGGTGTATTATGAAAAAGAAGACTAAAGTATATATTTTAATTCTAGTAGTAATAGTTTTAATTTTAATCTGTAGAAGTATTTTAACATTCGACAATATTAACTATAAATTAAATATAAACGGAAATAAGATAAAAGTAAAAGAAATAGTAAATGAAGATAACTATTATATTGAGATAAAAACTAATAAAAATATTTATCCTGTTAGAATATATAATCATTTAGATAACAAAAGAAAAGTAGTAAAAGATATTTACTATTACAAAGATAAAAATATAGAGTGTGTATTACCGGTTATAAATAATAAATTATATACTGATATGTTGTGTATAAAAGAAGATATACTTTATAATTATTATACTATTGAAGGAGAAAATACTTCATTAGATAAATATGTATCATCCATAGAAAAATATAATATAAAAAAATTTAATAATGAATCAAAAGATACTAAGAATATAGATACAGTAAAATATAATATTTATGACAATATAAAACATAATTCAGCTATAACAACCTATAAAGGTTTAATTATAAATGACAAAAAAATAAACATATTTGAAAAAGATATTTATAATAATAAACTAAGTACTTTTATAAATAATTATTATATAATTGCTGATTATGAAAAAACATATTCATTTAATAACTTTTATATAGTTAATTTAGAGACTAAAAAAATAACTACTTTAGAAAGTAAAAATGATATATCATATGACTCATATATACAAGGTATAGTAGATAATAAAATATATTTATATGATAAAGATAATGAAAATCAATATGAAATAGATATAGAAAATAGTGAAATAAAAATAGTTTCAAGTAATGATTATGTAAAGTATTATATTAATAAAAAATGGGAAAAACTAAATAAAACTAAAGCTAATAAAGAAGTATATTTTGATTATGAAACATTAGATAATAATTTTTCTACTTATGATTATGTAGAAGAAAAAGATAATTACTACTATTTATTTAAAAAAGATGGAATATCTTATAAACTATATAGAGTAGATAAGAATAATATAGAAACTCATAAATACTTATTAGATGTACCAACTACTAATATATATTTTAAAGATGATTATTTATATTATGTATATAAGACAAAATTATATTATTATAGTGATGAAGTAGGATTAAAAACAATATTAGAAAATAGTGAATTAGAGTTCAATGATACTATAAAATATCATATATATTAAAAAACATATTTAAAATAATATGTTTTTTTGGTATAATGTATTTAGTATTTAAGGAGGCCCTTATGAAAACAATATTAACAGGAGATAGACCAACTGGTAAATTACACCTAGGTCATTACTTTGGTTCATTAGAAAATAGAGTAAAGATGCAATATGATTATAACACTTATATACTTATTGCTGATGTTCAAGCTTTAACAGATAATTTTAATAATCCAGAAAAAGTTAGAGAAAATGTACATGAATTAGCGCTAGACTATCTAGCTGCAGGAATAGAGCCAAAACAAAGTCATATTTATATACAATCTTTAATACCTGAAGTAGCTGAACTTACAGTATATTTTTCTAATTTAGTATCAGTTCCAAGACTTTATAGAAATCCAACAACTAAACATGAAGTGATACAAAAACAAGAACTATTTGGTAACAATGGTGAAGGTATTACTTATGGTTTTTTAGGATATCCAGTAAGTCAAGCAGCTGATATTGCATGTGTTAATGGAAATATAATTCCTGTTGGAGAAGATCAATTACCTCACATAGAACAAACTAGAGAAATAGTAAGAAAGTTTAACAATATATATGGAGAAACATTTAATGTTCCTGAACCAGTACTTAGTTCTACGCCTAGAATAAAAGGATTAGATGGTAATGAAAAGATGAGTAAATCACTTAATAACTGTATTTATCTTTCTGATGATGAAGAAACAGTTACTAAAAAAGTTATGAGTGCGGTTACAGATCCAAATAAAATGAGAAAAGATGATCCTGCAAATCCAGAAGTATGTATGGTTTATTATTATCACAAACTTATTAAGAATCCAGAAATATCTAAAGTATGTAGTGAGTGTAAAAATGGTGAAAGAGGCTGTGTATATTGTAAGAAAGAACTTGCAAGACAAATCACTGAGTTTTTAAAACCAATGCAAGAAAGAAGAAAATACTACGAAGATAGACCGGAAGAAGTAGAAAGAATCTTAAAAGAAGGTACTCTAGCTACTAAGAAAAAAGCAGAAGAAGTGATGAGAAGAGTACGTAAAAATATGAAATTAGATTATTTTGAGTAAAATAGTGCAAAATAGTAATAAAAAGTCATTAAAATAATATATTTTTATTGACTTTTTTTAGTTTTTTTAGTATTATTTTAGTTGGTACATTTTATATCCCACATTTAGTGAGTTTTGGGAAGACTTACTATTTGTAAAGGAGAAAGGAAAATATATATGAAAAATACATATATGCAAAAAAAAGAAACAGTAGAACGTAATTGGTACGTAATAGATGCTGAAGGAGTTAATTTAGGTCGTTTAGCAACTAGAGTAGCAGATGTTTTACGTGGTAAGCATAAACCAACTTATACACCACATATTGACTGTGGAGATTTCGTAATAGTTGTAAATGCTTCAAAAGTTAATCTAACAGGAAATAAATTAAATGATAAAATTTATTATAACCATTCAGGTTATACTGGAGGATTAAGAGAAAGAACTGCAAAAGAAATGAGAGAAAATTATCCAGTTGAGATGATTGAGAGAGCTGTTAAAGGTATGATTCCTCATACTAGATTAGGACGTCAAGTAGCTAAAAAATTATTCGTTTATGAAGGTGCTAGCCACCCACATATGGCTCAAAAGCCTGTAGAAATGAAAATTAAATAAGGAGGGTTTTAAATGGCAAAAGTATTTATAGGAACAGGTAGAAGAAAATCTTCAGTAGCTCAAGTTAAAATGACTGCTGGAAAAGGAAATATAACTGTTAATGGTGTAGATGTTAACGAATTTATGCCATATGCAACTTATGTTATGGATTTAAAACAACCTTTAGTAGCTACAAATAATGAAAATACTTTCGATATCGAAGTTAAAGTTTCTGGTGGTGGAGCTTCTGGACAAACTGGAGCAATCCGTTTAGGAATTACTAGAGCTTTACTTGAATATGATAAAGCTAATGAAGGAAACGAAGATAGTTATAGAGCAATCTTAAAGAAAGCTGGATTCGTTACTCGTGATTCAAGAACTAAAGAAAGAAAGAAACCAGGATTAAAAGCAGCACGTCGTGCACCTCAATTCTCAAAACGTTAATTATTACAGTTCATCAAACATTGGAATTATTCCAATGTTTTTCTTTTACATAAAATAAAATTAAATAAATATGATATAATTATAATAGGTGGTAAAATGAAGACAGATAAAAATATTTTAATAGCTTTTATTCTAAACTTAGGATTTTCAATATTTGAGTTTATAGGTGGAACAATAACAAATAGCATCTCTATCATATCAGATTCAATTCATGATATTGGAGATTCTTTAAGTATAGGTATATCTTATTTTTTAGAAAAGAAAAGTAAAAAGAAACCAGATAATAAATATACTTATGGATATATTAGATATTCTGTAATAGGTAGTTTAATAACTACTACAATACTTATTGTAGGTTCTATATTAGTAGTAATAGGTTCTATAAAAAGAATTATGAATCCAGTTGATATAAATTATAATGGAATGATTTTATTTGCTGTAATAGGGGCATTAGTAAACTTTTTAGCTGCTTATTTTACTCATTCAGGAGATTCTTTAAACCAAAGATCAGTTAATCTACATATGCTTGAGGATGTGCTTGGATGGATAGTAGTTTTAATAGGAGCTATAATAATGCGATTTACAGATATAAAAATTATTGATCCTATATTATCAATATTAGTTGCTCTATTTATATTTATAAATGCATTAAAAAACTTAAAAATAATAATAGATTTATTTTTAGAAAAAACTCCAAAAGGAATAAACATTGAGTCAATAAAGGAACACCTATTAAATATTAAAGGTATTAAAGATATACATCATATTCATGTATGGAGTTTAGATGGATATAATAATTATGCTACTATTCATATTGTAGAAGATGGTAAAAATAAAAATATAAAAAAATTAGTTAAAGAAGAATTAAAAGAGCACAACATTTCTCATACAACTATAGAACTTGAAAAAATAGGAGAAGAATGTTTAGAAAAAGGTTGTGAAGTTGATTTAGATAATCAAAATATCCATCATCATCACCATCATTAAGACTTTAGATATTTCTAAAGTTTTTTTATGTACATAAACTATACTATGAAAAATATAGATTTTTTAAAAAGAAGTGTAATCGCACATCGCGGATTTCATAATTCTCAAATACCTGAAAATACACTTCCTGCATTTGTTAAATGTGTGGATAAAAATTATATAATAGAACTAGATATCCACATACTTTCCGATAATACTATAGTTGTATACCACGATCACAACCTAAAAAAACTTACTGGAGTTAATAAAGTTATAGAAACACTAACTTATGCACAACTTTCTTCAATAAAAATTGATAAAAAATACACAATTCCTACTTTAAAACAAGTTATGCACATAGTTGACGGAAAAGTTCCAATATTAATAGAAATAAAAGATGTGGATAATAAAAGTAAGTTTGAAGAAGAATTAGTAAAAATTTTAGATAATTATAAAGGAGAGTTTGCTATTCAAAGTACTAACCCTTTTGTTATAGATTGGTTTTATAAGAATAGAAAAGATTATGTAATAGGTTTAATAGTATTTAATGATTTAAATTATAAGTTAGTAAAGAAGTATATTAAGAAAATAGATTTTATAAGTGTGTATAAAAAACAATTACCTTTTAAGATAAATAAATTAGTACTAGGTTGGACTATAAGAAAACAAAGTGAATATGAAAAGTATAAATATTTATGTGACAATTTAATATGTGAAAATATCTTATAATGTGATATACTATATAAAAGAAAGGTGATTATGTGATTAGAGAAAAATCTAAAGGTTTACTTATAGTAGTTTCAGGTCCTAGTGGAGCAGGTAAAGATACAATAGTAAATAAAGTTATTCAAGATATGAAAGATACTAAACTATCTATATCTATGACATCGAGAGATCCTAGAGGAAAAGAAGTAGATGGAGTAGACTATTACTTTATAACTAAGGAAGAATTTGAAGAAAGAATAAAAAATGATGAGTTTTTAGAATATGCAGTTGTTCATAGTAATAAGTATTATGGTACTCCTAAAGCTAAATTAGAAGAAGATTTAAATAAAGGAAAAAACGTAATACTTGTAATAGATATACAGGGCGCTTTAAAAGTAAAAGAAAAAGTAGAAGAAGCTTTATTTATTTTTATAATGCCACCTAGTATGGAAGAATTAAAAGATAGACTTATAAAAAGAAATACTGAAACAAGAGATAAGATACTAGAAAGATTTAAAACTGCTTATAATGAGATAAATGAATATACAAAATATAATTATGTTGTAGTAAATGATAAAATAGATAAAGCAGTAGAAAAAGTAAAATCAATAATCACAGCTGAAAAGTGCAGAGTAGATAGAATAGAAGATATTTACTTAAATACAAAAGAAGAATTTATCCATGAAGGATTAATTAATAAAGAGTTTGAAAATAATGAAATAGAAATATAGGTGATGTGATGCAAAGAATTAGTAATGAGTGGAAAGACTATGAATGTATAGATGCTGGAAATGGCGAAAAATTAGAAAGATGGGGAGATGTAATCCTTAGAAGACCTGATCCACAAGCTATATGGAATGTAGAATATAATAGTAATTGGAAAAATGTAGATGGTCATTATTTTAGAAGTAATAAGGGTGGTGGAGAATGGAAGTTTTATTCTAAACTACCTGAATTTTGGACTGTAAGTTACAAAGACTTAACTTTTAAAGTGAGTCCTACTAATTTTAAACACACAGGTCTTTTTCCAGAACAAGCTACGAATTGGGACTTTATGATGGATAAAATAAAAAATAGTAATAGAAAAATTAAAGTACTTAACTTATTCTCTTATACAGGTGCTGCTACTATGGCTTGTTCTAAAGCAGGTGCTGATGTTGTACAAGTTGATGCTTCAAAAGGTATGACAGAATGGGCTAAAGAAAATATGAAACTATGTGGACTTGAGAATAATAGTATAAGATTCATAGTAGATGATTGCTTGAAGTTTGTAGAAAGAGAATATAGAAGAGGAAATAAATATGATGCTATAGTTATGGATCCTCCTAGTTATGGTAGAGGTCCTAATAAAGAAGTATGGAAATTTGAAGATAGTATTTATTCTTTAATAGATGCTTGTATAAAAATATTAAGTGATAAACCATTATTCTTCTTAATTAATTCTTATACGACAGGAATAAGTGCGACAGTATTAGAAAACATACTTAAAAC
This sequence comes from uncultured Bacilli bacterium, assembly GCA_944363855.1. Taxonomy (GTDB): domain Bacteria; phylum Bacillota_I; class Bacilli_A; order RF39; family UBA660; genus UMGS1613. The sequence continues at coordinate 15,852 of CALVVM010000056.1, read as the reverse complement.
TACATTATTGCCTTTATATCCAAATGGTAAGGTAGATGCTGGAGAAGTAGGTCTTCCAATAACTAGGGATAATATAGTACTTCCTTGTGGTATATATGGAAGGTATATAGGAAATGATTAATATAATTTATGAAGATAATCATTTATTAGTTGTTGAGAAACCTATAAATATACCAGTACAAGAAGATAGTAGTAAAGATTTAGATTTTTTAACTCTTTTAAAGGATTTTATAAAGAAAAGAGATAATAAGCCTGGCAATGTATTTTTAGGTCTTATACACCGTTTAGATAGGCCTGTAGGCGGTATAATGGTGTTTGCTAAAACAAGTAAATGTGCATCAAGACTCAGTGAACAAGTAAGAAATAGAACATTCAAAAAAACATACTTTGCTATAGTAGAAGGTAAAGTAGAGGAAAAAGCTACTTTAGTCGATAAATTACTTAAAGATACAAAAAATAATATTGTAAGAGTAGATAAGAATGGTAAAGATTCAATTTTAGATTATGAATTGATTGATTATAAAGATAATTTATCTTTAGTAAAAATAAATTTAAAGACAGGTAGATCTCATCAAATAAGAGTACAATTTTCATCAAGGGGACATGCTCTATATGGAGATCAGAAATATAATAGTAATTCTAAAGTAGGAGAACAAATAGCTTTATTTGCTAATTCAATTACTTTTAATCATCCAATAACAAAAGAAGAATTAACTTTTGAATTAGATTTACCTAATAGAAAACCTTGGAATAAGTTTAAAGTGTAAATATTTGTACACTTTTTTTATTTTGTATTTAAACATATTGACTTATGCCCTCCAAAATAGTAAATTGATAGTGGGTGATTATATGAAAAAAGAAACCATAGAAGCTTTTTTAGAAATAAGAAATAATGAACCTATAGTAACAGTTAAAGGTAAAGATGGATATACAAATCCAGAAACATTAGTTGCATTTCTAATGAAAGGTGTAAAGTCAAACAAAATAAAAGCTTGTACTCCAAAACAAGAAAAAGGATACACAAGTTATAAATTTAAAGTATATAATGATGAAAATGAATTAAGCCATTACTTTGTTGTAAAAGTTAGAAATAGGGAAAGATATCTACATAGACCTACTTTAGAAGCTATAAAAGATATTACAGGTGTTTCTAATTTAATAAAGAAAGTAAATGTTAATAGATTTATTGCAGGGATAGCTATAACTGCAACTATACTTACAGTATCAGGCCCAACAATGGTAAAAGGATTAGGTGAACTTTTAGAAAAAGATTATCAATATGATCAACAAAGATATTACCAATCTTCTTATTCTGCTCCTTATATTCCCACAGAGGAAGAAAAAGCTCAAACAGAAATCGAATATTATGAAGATTTGCGAATAAGAGCTGAAAAAGGCGATGAAGCTGCAAAAAAAGAGTATGAACAATACTTAATAGAACAACAATTAAAAGAACAGTTAGAAGAAGAAAGATCAAAATCAAGATAGGAATTATTACCTATCTTTTTTTCATATACTTTATTGGTGATTATGTGAAAAAAACTTATTCAATATTTTTACTTATAATTTTAATATGTACATTTTTGTTTGTAAGTGCAGATATAAAGAAAAGTAATTTAGAATTAATAGGTAAAGTAATCTATATAGATCCAGGACATGGTGGCCCTGATCCAGGTAGTATTTACAAAAATATATATGAAAAAGATATAAACTTAGAGATATGTAAAAAGTTAGAGACTATATTAGAAGATGAAGGCGCTATAGTATATTTAACTAGATATGGAGATTATGATTTAAGTAAAAGTTATACTGGAAGTAGAAAGAAAAGTGATTTAAATAATAGAGCTAAAATAATAAATGCATCAGGTGCTGATTTGTATATTTCTATACATTTAAACTCAATTAGTTCATCTACTTGGAGTGGTGCTCAAGTATTTTATGATGATGTAAATAAGAATAATTATGAGTTTGCTCAACTAATGCAAGAACAATTAAAAAACGATTTAAAAACAACTAGGAAAGTTAAAGAGATAAGTACAATGCTTATGAATAGAAAAATAACTATACCAGGAATACTTGTAGAAGCAGGATTCTTATCTAATCCTAATGATAGATATTTACTTCAAAAATCAGATTATCAATATAAAATAGTTGAATCTATAAAAAAAGGAATAATAAAATATTTTAAATAGGTTGTACATATAATTAATTGGTGAAAGTATGAAAAAAATATTGTTATTTTTAAGTTTATTAATTCCAATAGGAGTAGGTGCTATAGATACAAGTGCTAGAAGTGCAATACTTATGGATATAGATAGTAATCGTATTCTTTATGAAGAAAATATAAATGAAGTTAGAAGTGTTGCTAGTATATCTAAAATAATGACTGCGCTACTTGCTATAGAATCTAGTAAATTAGATGAAGTGGTTGTAGTAGGAGAAGAAATAGAAAAGTCATATGGTTCAGGTATATATATAAAAGTTGGAGAAAAACTCACTTTAAGAGATTTAGTTTATGGACTTATGCTTAGAAGTGGTAATGATGCCGCACTTGCTATTGCTAAATATGTAGGTGGTACTGTAGAAGAATTTGTAAAAATGATGAATGAAAAAGCGAGTGCAATAGGTATGAAAAATACAACATTCAACAATCCTAGTGGATTAGATCAAGAAAAAGGTAATTATTCAACTGCTTATGATATGGCACTTCTAACAAGTTATGCTATGAAAAATGAAGAATATAAAAAGATAACAGGAACAAAGAAATATACACTTACTACTAATATGAATACATATAGTTGGATAAATAAAAATAAACTGCTTTCTATTTATAAGTATACAACAGGTGGTAAAACAGGATTTACTGAGATAGCTAAAAGAACTTTGGTATCAACAGCTAGTAAAGATAATACTAATCTTGTAGTAGTAACATTAAATGATGGAAATGATTGGCAAGATCATCAAAATCTATTTGAATATGGATTTAGTAATTATAGTAATTTAAAAATATTAGAAAAAGGAAATATTACTATTTATAATGACGATTATTATGAAGATTATGAATTATATGTTAAAAATGATTTTAGTTATTTGTTGGGTGCTAATGAAAAAGATAATTTAATATTTAAATATGAACTTGAAAAGAATAGAAATATAAATAACGGTGATAAAATAGGTGTATTAAAAATATATTTAGGTGATAAGAAGATTCATGAAGAAGAAATCTTTGTTAAAATAGTAAATAATAATAAAAAGTCATTTTTTCAAAAAATCAAAGATTGGTTTGTAAACCTATGGTAAATATAATATGGATAGTTTTAATAATTTTAGGAATTGTTTATGGAGTATTAAATAATAATTTAGAAACTATAAACACAACTATAGTTGATAGTACTAAAGTAAGTTTAGAAATGTTATTTAAAATATTTCCTGTACTTGCTCTTTGGATGGGAATAACTAAAATAGCAGAAGTTTCAGGATTATTAAAAAAATTATCAAATAAACTATCTCCATTACTTACTAAGTTCTTTCCAGAAATACCAAAGGGACATGAGTCACTTAGTTTAATCGCAAGTAATATAATCGCAAATATATTTGGTCTTGGTAGTGCGGCAACTCCATTTGGATTAAAAGCAATGTCTTCACTTCAAAAATTAAATAAAAATAAAAAAGTAGCAAGCCGTTCAATGATAACATTCTTAGTAATAAATACAAGTGGACTTACACTTATTCCTACAACTATAATTTCACTTAGAATGATGTATGGAAGTAGTGAGCCTACTAAAATAGTTCTTGCTTGTATAATAAGTACGATGTTTGCTACATTAGGCGGAATACTTATGGATAGATTTTTAGCTAGGAGGTATAAAGATTAATTTTATATCTAATTTAATAATACCTATAGTTGTACTTTTTATAATACTATATGGATTCTTTAAAAAAGTGGATGTTTACGATTCATTCATAGATGGAGTAAAAGAAAGTTTTTCTATGATAACAAATCTTTTTCCTACTTTTATTGCGATGATACTTGCAGTTAATTTATTTATAAATAGTGGTGTTTTAGATTTTATTTTATCCTTAATTAAACCTATTTTAGATATATTTAAAATACCAAGTGAGATATTTCCTTTAGCTCTCATCCGTCCAATATCTGGAAGTGCATCATTAGCTTATTTAAATAGTATATTTGCTAAAAGTGATCCAGATAGTTTTTTAGGATTGTTAGGTTCTGTAATGCAAGGCTGTACTGACACGACATTTTATGTAATAAGTTTATATTTTGGAAGTATTGGAATAAAAAAGATTAGGCACAGTATGTTTGCTGCTTTATTTGCTGATTTATGCGGTATAGTTGCTAGTATAATAGTTGTAAAAATGTTTTGGGGATAAGTGATTGCTAAAAAAAGATAAATAAGGTATAATATCTTTGGTGATTTTGATGGAACGATTACAAAAAGTTATTGCTTTATCCGGATATTGTTCAAGAAGAAAAGCAGAAGAACTAATTAGTTTAGGTAAAGTAAAAGTAAACGGTAAAATAGTAAGAGAAATGGGTACAAAAGTAGAATCTATGGATTATATAGAAGTAGAAGGTAATCCAATAGAACAAATGGAAGATAAAGTATATTATTTACTTAATAAACCTAGGGGAGTTGTTACAACTGCTAAAGATGAAAAAGGAAGAAAAACAGTAGTAGATTTAATTAAAACTAGTAAAAGAATATATCCAGTAGGAAGACTTGATTATGATACAACTGGTCTTATAATACTTACAAATGATGGTGAATTAACAAACTTTCTAACTCACCCAAAAAACAACATAGAAAAAGTATATGTTGCTAAAATAAAGGGGTTAATAACTAAAGATGAGATAAGAAGACTTTGCAATGGTGTTTATATAGATGGTAAAAAAACTAGTAAAGCAAAAGCTAAAATACTTAAAATAGATAAAAAAACTAATAGTAGTGTAGTTGAATTAATAATACATGAAGGAAAAAATCATCAAGTTAAAAATATGTTTAAAGCAATTGGTTATGATGTATTAAAATTAAAAAGAGAAAGTATAGCTTTTTTAACACTTGATGGGGTTCCTTCTGGAGAATATAGACAATTAAGTATAAAAGAAGTAAAAAAACTTTATGGAGAAAAAAATAATCAAGAATAAACCTTGATTATTTTTATTTAACTTCTTCAATAGCATCTGTAGGACAACCTTCTAAAGCATCCAATGCATCTTCTACTAATTCTTCTGGAACTTCTTCAACTCTAACTCCTGCTAATCCATCGTCCTCTATTTCAAAAACTTCATAAGCAGCTGCTTGACAAGCTCCACAAGCTATACATAAATCTTTGTTAACTTTTAACTTCATAAGTGCCTCCTTTTTAAATTATAAATAAATTATATGAAAAAAGCAAGTAAAATATTTAAATATTTTAAAAAGTATGATATATTATTGGTAGGGTGATAATATGGCTAGTAGAATGGATCGTTATTATAAAAGTGAACTTGTTTCATCAGGCCGTAGTTCTAAAAATAAAAGTTTGTATGAACAAATCAAAGATTTAGATAATTATACAAATATAGAAGGTGTCGCAACTATTGAAAAGACAAATGAAATAGATATCTCAAAAGTACAAGAAATGATTAAAAATAGAGAAAACTACAAAAAGAAAAGACAACTAAGAGATATTCTTAAAGAAGAAGTAGAAGAATTAGAAAAGATAGAAGAAGTACAAGAAATAACAAAAAATTATGATATAAAAGATTTATTATCTAAAATAAAAGATGAACCTATAGAAGAACAAAGAAGTAGAAGTCTTAAAGAAGAACAAATAGAAATATTAAAAAGTTTAAATGTAAAAGAAAAGCCTAAAAAAGTAGAAATCGAAGAAGAAGAACAAGAATTAAAAGAACTTCTTAATACGATTGCTAGTACTAAAGCGTTGACTGATTTATCAAATGTAGAAGGTGATGTAGGTCTACTCGATGATTTAAAATCAGATACAATAGTTGGAGATGCTGCATCAATAAAGAAAATAATAGAAGAAGAAAAAGAAAAAAGAATAGAAGATACTAATGTAGAGATAGATAAGTCATTTTATACATCTAGTTTTGGATTCACTCAAAGTGATTTTGAAGAATTAAAAAATATGAATCATAAAATAAAAAAGAGTAATAAGTTTATAATAGTATTACTAATAATCCTTATTGTACTTATTGCTGCAGGTGTAGGTTTCTTCTTATTAACAAAATAAAAACTTCATTACGAAGTTTTCTTTTTTTTACTAAAAATTATTTTAAAATAAGTAATAAGAGTTATAGAAAGAGTAAATATAGTAGATATTATAGGTATTATATTTATCATTAAATTATCAACATATATGTTATATTTTGCGGCAAATATAGTTCCAATTGTAACAAGAATGCATCCAAATAAGTAAATATAATTTATTTTTTTGAATTGGAATATTTCTTTAATATTATTTCCAAACATATAAATGATAAGAGTGCAGTAGATAAATATATCAAAAATTAATTGAATAACTAAAATACTTTCAATTCTAGATGAAACTCCAACAATTGTTGCTTGTTTTAATACATGAAACTCTGGATATTCATATAGTGCAGTTAATTGATAGCCTAAAGTTGATAAGGTTGCAAAAATAACTGTTCCCATAGTAATAGAAGATATTATTGTAAAAATAATTAAAGTTTTTTTAAGCTTTGGTTTATCTACTGAATTTTTGGGAATCATTGTAAGCAAAAACATAGGAACAATGTGAAATGCATAGTAACTGTTTATTCCAGATAAATAATCAGCTATATTAGATTGAAACATCGGTTTTAAATTAGAAATATTAAAAGAAGATATCAAACCAGAGAAACTAATAAAAAACAAAACTATATTTATAAAGAAAAGAATATTGCTGGTCCTTGCTATTACAGTAATTCCTTTACAAAGTATATAGAAAATAGTAATCATAAAAAGAATTTCTATAGCTATCAATGGAGTTCTAGTTAAAAATTGACTTTGTATAAAATTGTTCAGTGTTAAGTAATTCAAAATACCCATTATGATTATAAAAATTGAAATTAGTATAAGAATTATTTTTCCTACTGTTTTACCAAAAAGTTTAGTAATTTTTTGTGGCAAACTTAAATCAGGTTCATAATCAATAATTTTGTTAATTATAAATATAAATAATATATCAAAAGGTATGCTTATAAGAGGTATTACCCAAGAATCTCTTTTCATAACATTTATTAAAGCATTGAATGTCATACCGACTAAAAAAGCTCTAGTTACAAAATAATTTAGTGTTCCTATTTCAAAATTATTAATTTTTTTCTTAATCATTTATTTCCTCCAAACTATTTTTAGATGATACCTTGTTTTTAAGCATTAAATCACTACTTATATTGATTTTTAGTTTGTCTAAATTTTCATTCCAATTTTCTTTTTCTTTATTAAAATATTTAGGATATTTTTGATAAAACATTTGACCAAATCCAAAGATATCTGTTTTGTTTTTGATTGCTAAATCCATAGCTTCTTCAACTCTTTTTTTTATTTTTTTATTAGCTTTCTTTTGTATTTCTTCAATAACTTTAGAATCTTTTAAGTCAATATCACCTTCGACTTCTATAATTCTTGCTTCTCCAGATAATCCTATATTTACTTTAGGTTCTTCATTTTTAAGTTCAACAGATACATCAGATGAAAAACTAGTGGAATCTATTACTACATATCCATCTTTATACTCTATATCTAAAAACATTTCCTCTGTTGCTCCTTTAATTATATTTATTCCTAAACTTTCCTCTCTATTTGCCCAATCAACAAGTTTATCTTCCTTAAATATTCCAAGATTGCCCAGTTTTGTATATGTTTTAGGTTCACTTGATTCTATATTTTCTTTACTAGAACCTTCTTCGACATCTCCTATAATTTTTATACAATTTATAGAAAGTTCAGTACCATCACTCAAAATGGTAGATAGTAAATCGTTGAAATTTGTACTAGCAATAATTCCTTGTAATTCAGTTGTAGTTTTAACGTTATCTGTTATTTGTTGAGAAGGAAAGGATGAAAGTGGAGTCATTATTTTTAAAGTATCTTTTGCTTTGGAATCTTTAGAAAGAACTACATAGAAGTTTTTTCTAGCACTTGGATATCTTACAAAAAAATCAATTGCATTGTTAATTCCATCTTTAGCTACTTCTTCAGAAATAACTAAAACTGAAAATGATCCAAAATATAATTCACTTGGAGAAATTAGACCTATTTGTTTAAGTGCACTGAAAATAGATTCACCTTTACCACTATAAACAACTACTTGTGATTCACTTGAATTACTATCGCTGCTATTGCTTTTTGGAGAATTAGAAATCAAGACACTTATTTCATATTCATCACCAGATTTATCAATAGCAACTCCTGAAACAATAGAAAACTCATTTAATTCATTATAATTCCAGCATCCACTTAAAGTTAGTAATAAAATTAAACTAAGAATTATTTTTTTCATATTTATCATCCATTCTCTTTAGGTTTTTTGTTAAATATTCAGGTCTATTTTTTAAATCTTTTCTTGAAAATCTTACTATACTATTTTTTAAACTTCTAAGTTTAAGCGGACTAAAAGGAGTTAGGTAAGGTGTTCCAAGACATTCTAAACTAGACAATTTAGCTATAAAAATAATAAACATTGCAACAAATCCAATGAGTCCCATAAAAGTTGCGGCTAATATAAACAAAAGTCGCCATTCTCTTATCGCATCAATAATATCTACATCATAAAAAACTAGTTCAGAAATGGAAGTCGCCGCAATTATAATAATTACTATAGGAGAAACTATGCCTGCAGCAACCGCTGCATCTCCTAAGATAAGTGCTCCAACTACATTCATCGCACTTCCAGAAAAAGATGGGGAATGAATATCTGCTTCTCTTAGTACTTCAAAAGTTAGGACAAATAGTAAAACCTCAATTGCTGTTGGAAACGGGACTCCTTCTCTTTGTATAGCTAAAGAGATAAGTAACTGATCTGGAATAATTTCATGATTGAAAGTCATAAGAGAAATGTATAATGCAGGAGTTAAAAGAGCAAGAAAAAAACATATTGCTCTAAGTATCCTAGAAAATGATACATTGAAAGGTTTTTGATAATTATCTTCTGGGGAGTGAAAAAAGTCAGTTAAAACAGCAGGAAGAATAATGACAAAAGGAGAGTTTTCAACTAATATAACAATTTTCCCATCTAGTAGGGAAGTACTCGCAAAATCGGGCCTTTCAGTACTTATGACTTTTGGAAAAACTGACTTTTGATCTTTTTCTAATAACTCTCTTATATATCCAGTGTCAATTACTGCGTCTATATCTATTTTTTTTAGTTCATCAATTATTTTTTTTACTTTATAATTGGGAACAATATCTTTTATGTATGCAACAGCTACTTTTGATTTTGATCTTTTTCCAACAATGACTTCTTCGTACCACAAATTGGAATCCTTAATTCTTTTTCTAATTAAACCCAAGTTCATATTATGATTTTCAGTAAAACTATCCTTTGGACCTCTAGTGATAGTCTCACTTGTTGACTCAGTTACGCCTCTATCAAGTTTTTGTCTAGTTTCAACAACGATAGCTTTATCGCATTTATCAATTAATATTACAGTAAATCCGCTAGATAAGTGGTAGAACATGTCTTCAAAAGTATCAATAGATTTAACTTTGCTATTAAAAATACTGTTTTTTATTAAATCATAAAAAGAATCAAATGGCTTCTTTCTATCCATGTTAATAACAGCTTTATTTAGAAAATCACTTATTTTATCGTCACTACTCACACTTTCTAAATAGATGTATCCTATTTTTTTTGAGTTTTTTTCTATAATCCTAGTGACAATATCACTACTTTTTCCATTCAATTTATTTAACATTTCAAAATTTTTTTTGATGCTATTTTGTAGATTCATAATATTCACCTAAGGTTATTATTTCCAATATTAAAAAAAATATTATTTTTCTTTACTTTGAAAAAAAACTATAATATAATAAATAACTAGGTGATAATGTGAAGAGCGGATTAAAGGTTGAAAACTTATATTTTAAAGATATTTTAACTGATGTATGTTTTGAATTAATACCAGGTAGAATGACTGCTTTGGTTGGAAAAAGCGGTAGTGGAAAGACAATGCTTTTGAAAAGTATTGTTGGTTTTATTGATTATTCTGGAACTATAAGTTTAGATGGTGTGGTTTTTGATAAGACAAATATTGAAGATCAAATAAAAAATATAGGAATATATTTAAATACAAAAATATTGGAGAACAAAAGTGTAATTTCAAATCTTATAGAGCCGTTACTTAATTTAAATTATCAAGAAGAAAATGCTAAAAAAATTGTTTATGAATTAACAAAAAGAATAGGTATAGATGACTTATTATATAAAGAGGTAAATACATTATCACACTCTCAAAAAAAAGTTGTTGCTTTTGCTCAAAGTATCGCACATAGTCCAAAATTAATTTTAATAGATAACTTATTTGATTCATTAGATGAATACTATAAAGAAAAAATTATTTCACATTTAAAAGGCTTAAAGAAAAATAAAAAGAATATAATTTTGTTTACTACAAATAGCGGAGAAGATTTGATGCTTGCTGATAATTTGGTAGTAATTAAAGATGGTAAAATAGTTGAACAAGGAGAATTAGAAGAATTATTACAAAATGAAAACTTGTTTATAAAAAATGATATAGAATTGCCTTTTATGAGTGATTTATCAAATAAAATTATGTCCTATGAACTAATAGATAGACCAATTTATGAAATGGATGAAATGGTGGATGAAATATGGCAGTAAAATTCGTTGATGTAAGTTACAGAAATATATTTGAAAAAGTTAACTTCGAAATAACTAAAGGTCAAATAGTTTCAGTAGTAGGGAAAAATGGTAGTGGAAAAACAACTGTTTTCGAATTAATCTACGGACAAGATTTAAAATTTGATGGAAAAATTAATTTAGGTAAAAATATTTTAGATAAAAATAGAAAGCAAAAACAACTAAAAGAAATTAGAAAAGATATATTTTATTTGAGGCAAGATTATTGTAATCAATTATTTAATATAAACATTTTGGAAGATATAAATTATTATGTAGGAATCCCTAAAGAAGAGAAATTAGAAGAATTATTAAAAGGCTTTGGGTTGGATAATTCAGTTTTAAAAAAACATTATTCTGAGCTTAGCTATGGAGAACTCAAAAAAATACTTTTAATATTGGTGCTTTTAAGTGACAAAAAAATTTTGTTACTAGATGATGTAACTTCTGATTTGGATTTAAAAGGTAAGAAGACATTGATAAAAAAATTAAAACAATTAAAAAGAGAAGGTAAGATAATTGTTTTATCTTCCTGTGATGCAGATTTTCTATTAGAAGCGTCGGATGTTGTTTTATATATAGATGACAACAAACTAGCAGTTAAAAATGATAAATATAATTTTTTTAAAAATAAAAATATTTTAAATAAGTGTAGTATGGAAATGCCAAAAATATTGGAATTCAAAGATATTGTTTTAAAAAGAAAAAAAATAAAATTATTATATAGAGATAATATAAATGATTTAATAAAGGATATATATAGAAATGCAAAATAATATTATAAGTAAAATTTCTCCAACTGTGAGAATAATTTGTTTATTTATTTTAAGTATTAGCTTGTTTTTAGCTAGGTCTGTATTTTTAATTTTATTAATAACAACACTAACTTTAATATTAATGGTTACTACAGGAAAAAAAGTAAATCTATATGTAAATACATTAAAAAAAATCTATATTTTATTGTTATTTTTGTTAATTATATATATAATTATGTTTGAATATAATATATTTAATATTTTAATTTTTACATACAAACTAATAATAGTGGCATTACTTTTTGTAATATTTTGTTTTAATACTAATTTTAATCAATTGCATCAATCAATATATGGTTGCTTGAAACCTTTAAAAAAGATTAATTTTGATATAGAACAATTGTCTTTTGATATTGTTTTAGCATTAAAATTTTTGAAAATTTTAATTAATCAAAAGGATTGTGTATTAAAAAAACAAGTAACGTATGGGAAAAAACAATTAAACCTAAAAAACTATATTATGCCGATTTTTATAAATTCAGTAAATGAATTTAATGAACTTCAATATGACTTAAAAACAAAATTTTATAAATTATCATATAGATCAAGTAATATTTTTTCTAAAATTATCTTAATTTTATTTTTAATTTTATTTATTGTCGTAGTATTTAAGGAAGTGATTTTGTGAGATATTTTATAACTTTTTCTTATGATGGTTCAAAATATAATGGATATCAAAGGCAGCCTAGAGCTAAGACTATACAAGGAGAATTGGAAAAGGCTTTAAAACAAATAAATGCTGGTAAAAATGTTTCTGTATCCGCGTCAGGAAGAACAGACGCTGGAGTCCATGCGTATAACCAAAGTGCACATTTTGATTTAGAAACAGAAATAACTTGTGCTAAATTAAAACAAGCTTTAAACAGTTTGATACCGAATGATATATATGTAAAAAATGTTTATGAGGCCTCTCCAGATTTTCATGCTAGATTTAATGTGAAAGCAAAAGAATATATATATAAAATAAATATGGGAAATTATAATCCAATTGAAAAAGATTATATATTTCAGTATAATAAAAAATTAGATATTCCAGAAATGGAAAGAGCCCTCAAATATTTAGAAGGTACTCATGATTTTAGATCTTTTGTAAAAATTGACGAGGAAAAGGATGACTACACAAGAACTATTGTCCAAACAACTTTAATAAGAGATGTCAAAAATGTAAATCAAATCACCATTTCTATTCTAGGAACAGGTTTTATGAGATATATGGTTAGAAACATTGTAGGAATGCTTATAGAAATTGGTGAAGGGAAATACAAAAGCGAAGATATTATAAATATTTTAGAAATGAAAGATAGAACCAAAGCAGGGATATGTGCCCCGGCTTGCGGTTTGTATTTAAAAGATGTCTATTATTGATATCTTTTTCTATTGCTTTTTTTTGATTATTAGATTATAATTGTTTTAGAATAAAAAGGTGATATTATGGAAAATACAAAAATATTTTTGGATAATGGTACTGAATTAACTGTAAACGGTATATTTTACGTATTCAACTCAAAATACTATTTTATTTATACAATGAGAGAACTAGATGAAAACGATTATGTTAGGTTATATGTTGTACAAGTGTGTAAAGAAATTCAAAATACACCAACAGGACCTATTGATACCGGATATATGCTTGGAATGGAAATATCTAATCCAGAGGAATGGGCAAGCGTTCAAGATTCTATTATGAAAATAGTAGAAGATAAGAAGAACAATACTATCAATAGTGAAATTCAATATTTACCAATAAATATGCTAACAAATTTAAAGATTGTTAACAAAAATAAGTTTAAGTTGATGAAAAACGTAATAGAAAATAATTTTAAAGTAAATGTTGGAACTTCTATGGAAACACTTTCATTAGGAGATTTTTCAAAAAACTATAACAATTTAACATCAAATGATGCATTAACGCCGATTCAACCTTTAGAACCAATATCAAATGCTGTTATGAAAGATTCCTCAATCCCTTTAGAAAACTTAAATACTATACCTTCGTCTACAACTTCTAATATAAAAGATGGTGATGTAATAATTGATTATAGATCAAGATTTTTTGAAGAACAAGAAAAAAATCAAGAGTTGGAAGAACAAATAAAAAAATTAAATGAGAAATTAGAAAATATAAAAAGTATTTTAGGATAATTTATTGTTAAGTTATCTTTTTTTTTGCATAAAATTAATCGAGGAATAATATGAAAAATTTAATAAATTACTATTATAATTTAGACTTAAAAGCTTTTAAAAAATCAGAAGGAAAATTTATTTTTCAATCAGATAATAAATTTTATGAATTTATTCCTTTTTATGGTGATGTAAATGTTTTTTATAAAAATTACATTACTGTTGTAAACAGTAATAAATATTGTCATCAAATTATATTTAATAAAGAAAAAAAAATTTTAACATTTTATGAAAGTAAACCATATTTATTATTGAAAAAAAACTTGTCAATAAATAATAAAGTTAATTTGAAAGAAATAATAACTTATGATATACCAATACATTGTGAAGTAAAACTTGAATGGAAAAAATTATGGAAAGAAAAAATTGACTATTATGAATACCAAATGAGTCAATTGGCTCATAAATATAAAAAATTAAAAAATAGTTTTGATTACTATATAGGACTTAGCGAAACCGCCATAAATTTACTTAATTATGCAAAAGAAAAAGATATAAGATTTTTTATGTGTCATAGACGAATAAAACAAAATGAAAAATTAGATGATTTTTTTAATCCCGTAAATTTTGTAGTAGATAGTAAGACAAGAGATATTGGAGAATATATAAAAATTAATTATTTTACTAAAAATGTAGATTATGATGATGTTTGTCGTTACATAGATATATTGAATTTTAACGATACCGAATGTATATTACTTTTAGCTAGATTAATGTATCCGTCTTATTATTTTGATATATATGATCAAATAATACAAGGATTTATTGGTGAAGAAAAAATAGAAGTATATACAAAAAAGAATGCTTCGTATGAAGCATTCCTAAAGAAAATATATATTTATATAAGATTAAACTTTAGAATTCCTGAAATTGAATGGTTAGAAAATTAACTTAAGTTTACAACATCTTCTACTTCAGGCACTTCGTTCATAATAGCAGCTGCAATTCCATCATTTAATGTTAAGTCTAACATTTGGCAATTGGCACACGCTCCCATCATTCTAATGTATACAACGTTATTTTCAAATTTTACAAATTCAATATTCCCACCATCATTTATTAAAAACGGTCTTAATTTATTTATAATAGCCTCTATTTTTGCTTCGATTTCTTTCATTTATATCACCGAGATGTATTATATAACAGTATTAGAGTTTTGTAAAGACTTTTTTTCTTAATAAAAATGTGTTATAATTTCAGCAGGTGGTAATATGTCAAAAATTAAGAAAGGAAGAATAGTTAGAGGTACTGTATCTGGTATAGAATCGTATGGGGTATTTGTTTCTTGTGATGATTATTATACAGGGTTGATACATATTTCAGAAATATCGCATGGATTTGTAAAAAATATAACTGATTTTGTAAAAATTGGAGATTTAATATTTGTTGAAATTTTAGATGTCGACGAAGAGTTAGGCCATTTAAAGCTTAGTATAAAAAATATAGAGTATAAGAAAAATATAGCAATTAAAAGGAAAAAGATTAAAGAAACATCACTTGGCTTTAAAACTTTAGAGTATAAATTGCCCATTTGGATAGAAGAATCTTTAAAAAAATAAAAAATCATTAAATTTTATATTGACAAAATTAATTCTGCGTGGTATAGTTAATACTGTCAATGTTTTTCGGGCGATTAGCTCAGTTGGTTAGAGCACTTGCCTTACAAGCAAGGGGTCATAGGTTCGAGTCCTATATCGCCCACCATTTTTTTGCCGGAATAGCTCAATTGGTAGAGCAACTGACTTGTAATCAGTAGGTTGTGGGTTCAAGTCCTATTTCCGGCACCATTTTTATGGAAGGGTAGCGAAGTGGCCAAACGCGGCAGACTGTAAATCTGTTCCTTCGGGTTCGATGGTTCAAATCCATCTCCTTCCACCACTTTGTTTTGTAAAAAACATGCCGCGTATTGTCAATGTTAAATTGCCTCGTAGCCAAGCGGTAAGGCACCACACTTTGACTGTGGCAT
>CALVVM010000055.1 GCA_944363855.1 uncultured Bacilli bacterium | reverse complement strand
AAAGACAATATACAACTAATAACAAAAGATGAATCTATATCTATAAAAGATATGATAAAAAATCCTGTGTTAATAAAAACTAATGAAAGAATAGGTAAATTAAGTGAGAACGCATTAAAACAATTTATATTAGAAAAGATAGAAGATTTTTTATTAGAGCTTGGATATGGGTTTACTTTTGTAGGGAGTGAATATAAATTAGGTAAACATAAATGTGATTTACTATTTTTTAATTATGAACTTAATTCTTTTGTAGTTATAGAACTAAAAATAAGAAAACTAAAACCGATAGATATAGGCCAAATAAAATATTATATGAATTATATAGATAGAAACATAAAGAAAGATTATATGAATAAATCTATTGGAATAATACTTTGTAAAGAAGATGATGAAATAGTTGTAAAGTATGTTACAGATGAGAGAATATTATTTAGTACTTATCAGTTAAACTAGTTTAAAAATATTATAATGTGTGTTAAAATTGAATTAGGTGGTTTTATGTTTAAAATAGGTAATGTAGAAATAAAAAATAATGTAGTACTTGCTCCTATGGCTGGTATTTCTAATAGTGCATACCGTACTATAATAAAAGAAATGGGTGCAGGTTTAATAGTAGCTGAAATGGTTAGTGATAAAGCAATAATGTATGGTAGTAAAAAAACTATTGATATGCTTTATATGACTGATTATGAAAGACCTATTTCTCAGCAAATCTTTGGTAGTGATAAAGAGTCTTTTGTAATAGCTGCTAAATTTGTTTATGAAAACATGAAACCAGATATAATAGATATAAATATGGGATGTCCTGTACCTAAGGTTGCAATAGGATCCCAAGCAGGAAGTGCTCTTTTAAAAAATTCAGAAAAGGTTTATGAAATAGTTAAGGCAGTTGTAGAAAGTGTACCAATACCTGTAACTGTAAAAATAAGAAGTGGTTGGGATGAAAGTAGTATAAATGCAGTAGATATTGCTAAAGTAGTAGAAAGTGCTGGAGCAAGTGCAATTACGGTGCATCCAAGAACACGTGCTCAAGGCTATAGTGGGAAAGCTAATTGGGATATAATTAAACAAGTTAAAGAGAGTGTAAGTATTCCTGTAATTGGTAATGGCGATATTACAAGTTGTTACGATGCTAAAAAAATGATAGAGGAAACTAATTGTGATGCTGTTATGATAGGTAGGGGAGTTTTAGGTAATCCATGGCTTATAAAAGAATGTATAGATTATTTAGAAAAAGGAATAGAACCAAAAAAAATTAGCATTGAAGAAAAAGTAAATATGATAAAAAGACATTTAGATTTACTTATTAAAACTAAACCTTATAAAGTAGCTATATTAGAAATAAGAAGTCATGCTGCTTGGTATTTAAAAGGCTTACCTAATACTAAAGATTTAAAAGAAAATATTTTTAAAACAAATACCAAAGAAGAATTAGTTAAATTACTTGATGATTACTTGACAGAAAATAACAAATAATGTTATATTGATAATAGGTGATAATATGCAAAAAATAGAAGCAGATCAAGGGTTCCCATATAAATTAATGAAAAGTAAACTTTTTCATAGAGAACAATATAAAGAACTTTTATATATAGTAAATAAAAATATACCGGGAATAAGTGCTAATGAAGTGATAGGTATGTTTAAGAAACTTTCTAATACAGGTTGTTCTAGTGCGATGTTTGCTAATTCATTAGTTGAACAAATATATCAAAATGATGAAGATTTTAAAAATAGATTTGGATTTAGTCTTTTAACTAAAGGTAAAATAGATTGTAATAAGTTAATGGTAGATATATTTTCTAAACTTTATGCAGTTATGAAAGTAAAATTTATAGAGTATGAAAGATATTCATTTGGTAGTATAAATGAAGCTGCTTTAGCTTTATTAGGTAAAACTTATAATACAGATACTGAAACGCTTCTACAATTATTTTATAATGGTATAAATGCTGACGGAAAAGATTTAAATGGTAATCTTTTATTTAAAAGTAAAAAACCAAAAATAACTAATCATATTGGGACTTGTGAGCAAGTTGCAAAAGAAAAATTTGGTATAGAAGGTATTAAAACTTTAGAACAATTAAAAAATATTTGTAAACAAAAAAATGTTGAAGTAGAATTTAAGGATATTGAAATATATGAAAAATTGACTGGATTAGGAACTGAAAATTTTAATTTTTGGAGTAATTATTATTTAAATAAATATGATTTAGATTTTTCATTTAATAATGATGCTATAATAGTTAGTGATTTTAAGGAAGATTATGTATCATTCATGGCGCATATAAATAATTTAGTTGCAGAAGGGTATTCAATAAGTGTTGCATCTACTCCAAATAGTATAGCTTATATGCATACTGATAGAAAGATGTCTTGGTCAAAAATATCATCAAAAGAAACAGGACACATAATGATTTTTAAATATTTTGATAATAATAACGATATTGTTGTATCTTCTTATGGAGAAGACTATATAATACCAAAAGAATATTTTAATTTATTAGAATATAATAAATTAAACAAAAAAGAAAAAGAAGAAAATAAAAAAAGAGTTTAATTAAACATCTTTATTATGTTTTAAAAATTCACGGAGTATTTTAGTTAATGCTCTTTTTTCTATTCTAGAAACATAGCTTCTAGATATACCTAATTTTTTAGCTATCTCTTTTTGAGTAATTTCATCTTTATCATCTAAACCATATCTTTCTGTAATTATTTCTTTTTCTCTATCTGTGAGTACATTGAAATATTGTTTTAAATCAGCAATATTATTTTCTTTATGAATGTCAAGTGCGAAATCAGGAGCAGGAGTTTTTAATATATCTAATATAGTTATTTCATTTCCTTCTTTATCGAATCCAACAGATTCATTTATACTTATATCTTTGCTTCTTTTTTTATTGTTTCTAAAATACATCAAAACTTCATTTTCAATACATCTAGCGGCATACGTAGTAAGCCTAGTATTTTTCTTTTTAGAGTAACTATCAACTCCTTTAATAAGTCCAATAGTACCTATACTTATTAAATCATCTGTATCTTCATTTTTACTATCATATTTTTTTACTATGTGAGCTACTAAACGAAGATTGTGCTCTATAAGTTTTGATCTAGCATCTTTATCTCCAAGTTTTGCTTTTTCTACATATAAATCTTCTTCCTCTTTAGTTAATGGGTCAGGGAAACTATTATTAGAATAAGCCGCACTAAAAATATAAAAGTCTTTAAATAACTTTTTTAAAAATTTAAACATAAAACACCTCAAAATACTATATGCTTTACACATTTTGTCCTATTCTGTGTAAATAAAAGAAAAAAAATAAAAATATTGTTGAATAATAATTTTAAAGTGTTTAAAATAATAGTAGGTGATAAAATGGCTACAACTAAATTAGTGAGTGAAAATGAAAATAATATAAAAAGTGCTGTTATGGAAGGTATTAGTGGAGAAACAGTAGGAGCAACATTAGAAGATGTTATTAATACTTCTGATTTTAAAGGTAGGACTCCTATTCAAGTCAAAGATACTGTAGAGGCTATAGTAGAAATGAAAAGTGATGTAGAGGTAAAAACAGATGAAAGTTATGCATCGAATCTTTTTAAAGAAAATAGTAAAAGAATTGAGTCTGCCTTAAATGAAGGTATAACTCCAAAAGAAGTTGCTACTACTTTAGTTAATTCTACAAATAATTCTAATACTAAAAAAGGAAAAAATCATTTAAGATTTCTTGTTAACCTAATTTCCAAAATGAAGAAAAAAGAATTAAGGTTAAATAGGAATAAAGCAAATGTAGAACAAAAGGGTTATCAAAAAGTTTATACTGATAAATAATATTGACTAAATATGTTATAAGTGTTAAAATAATTACATAAATCGTTGATGGAGAATAGTAGTAAAATATTATTTTTAAGAGAGTTAATGATTGGTGAGAATTAACACTTGTATTTTATGAATCTACTCTTGAGAGGAACTAATAATTCCCGGTAATGCCGTTATACTAATTAAGAAATGAAGGATGGTACCGTCTTTAAGACTCCTTAAAGCTTGGTATCATTTTTTTATAGGAGGTTTTATGGAAAAAATATTTATAGCTTGTAGCAAGCATTTTTATGATCGTATTCCAAAAATAAAGAAACAATTAGAATTGATGGGATATGAAGTAATGCTACCTAATTTTTATGATACACCAATGATAGAAGAAGAAATAAAACAAAATAAGAGTAAGGAAGAACATATAGAGTTTTGTAGAAAATCATTTTTGAAATCACAAAATAAAGCCAAAGAAAGTGATGCAATACTTGTATTAAACTTTGAAAGAGAAAAACAAATAAATGTTTTTAGAAATGATTCTATAACACGAAATAATAAATGTCCTAATTATATAGGTGGTGCTACATTCTTAGAGATGTATGATGCATATTTAAATGGAAATAAAATCTATTTATATAATGATTTGCCTTCTAAAACTAGTATTTCAGGTATTTTATATGATGAAATAGAAGGTATGCAATCTAAACCTTTATATGGCAATCTATTTAATATAGAAGATAATTATATAAAGTTTGAAAATAATAATTTATTAAATTATTTTACTAAACAAGAGTTAGCTAACATAGAAAAAATAGATAATTTATATGCAAGAGCTTTTATAATAGTTGCTGAAGTATTTAAAAACAAACAAGATAAAGCTTGTAAACCATACTTCAATCACTTATTTAGAGTATCTTTGAAATTAGGTGAAGAAACAGAACAAATAGCCGCATTACTTCACGATATAGTAGAAGATACAGAAGTTACTTTTAAAGATTTACTTGAAATAGGATTTCCAGTTGATGTAGTTGAAATAGTTAAATTAGTAACAAAACCTGAAATTGATACATCGAATATGACAAAAGAAGAAAAACTAAAATTATATAGTGATGAAATAGATGGTATAATTGAAAGTGGTAATATACATGCAATAAGACTTAAAAAAGCTGATATGAGTGATAATTATAATAAAGAAAGATTAAAATCTTTACCACTCGATAAACAACAATGGTTTGAAGAAAAATATGGCAAACAATTGATAAAATTAAATAGGGTTACAGAAAGGGATAGAATATTATGATAGATATTAAATTAATTAGAGAAAACAAAGACTTAGTAAAAGAAAATATTAGAAAGAAATTTCAAGATCAAAAATTACCTTTAGTGGATGAAATAGAAGCACTAGATATTGAATATCGTGATTGTAAGAAAAAAGGTGATGATTTAAGAGCTTTAAAAAACTCTAAGAGTGCTCTAATCGGTGCTTTAATGAGAGAAGGAAAGAAAGAAGAAGCAGAACAAGTTAAAGCAGATGTTTCTAAATATGGAACGGAATTAGAAGAACTTGGAAGAAAAGAAGAAGAATTAGAAAAAGTAATAAGAGAAAAAATGATGACTATACCAAATATTATTGATGATAGTGTACCAGTAGGTAGAGATGATAGTGAAAATGTTGAAGTAGAAAGATTTGGAGAACCATTAGTTCCAAATTATGAAATACCATACCATGCAGATATAATAAATGCTTTAAAAGGTCTTGATAAAGATGCATCAGGTAGAACAAGTGGTAATGGATTCTATTATTTAATGGGAGATATTGCTAGACTTTCAACTGCAATGCTTTCATATGCTAGAGATTATATGATAGAAAAAGATTTTATTTATTGTATCCCCCCTTTTATGATTAGAAGTGATGTAGTAAATGGAGTTATGTCATTTGCTGAAATGGATGCTATGATGTATAAAATTGAAGGTGAAGATTTATACTTAATAGGTACTAGTGAACACTCTATGATAGGTAAGTTTAAAGGACAAATAATTAAAGAAGAAGAACTTCCTATAACAATGACTTCTTATTCTCCATGTTTTAGAAAAGAAGTAGGTGCTCATGGATTAGAAGAAAGAGGTATATATAGAGTTCATCAATTTGAAAAACAAGAAATGATAGTTCTATGTAAACCGGAAGATTCTATGGAATGGTATAACAAAATGTGGAAATATACTGTTGAAATATTTAGAAATATGGATATTCCTGTTAGACAACTCGAATGTTGTAGTGGAGATTTAGCTGATTTAAAAGTTAAATCTTGTGATATAGAAGCTTGGAGCCCAAGACAACAAAAATATTTTGAAGTAGGTAGCTGTTCTACATTAGGAGATGCTCAAGCAAGAAGACTTGGTATAAGAGCTAAAGGAGAAAATGGAAACTATTATTTACACACTTTAAACAATACAGTTCTTGCTAATACTAGAGCTTTAATCGCATTACTTGAAAACAATTATAATGAAGACGGAAGTATCAATATACCAAAAGTACTTAGACCTTATATGGGTGGAAAAGAAAGAATAGAAATAAAAAAATAGATATATGAGAAAATCATATATCTTTTTTATTCTTCTATATCTTCATTATCTGATTTTATTAACTTGTTATGCTCAATATAAATTGAATCTATATTAGAAGATGTTGTTATGTATTTTGCGATTTCATCAAAATAAAATTTATCATTAGAAATTATATTTATTTTTAAATTTACTTGATTATTATCAAGTTTTATTTTTTGAAACCCTTTCATAGTTAAATTATATTTATTTGTTAATTTAATTATTAGATTTCTAATAATTCTTTCTTCATCTTTATCACATATTATTTCTATAACACAATTTTCTTGTGTCTTAACTTTATTCATTATTTTGTGTGAAATTAATCTAAGTAATATATTAGATAGTAGTATAAAAAGTGTACCGATTGCAGCTTCTATGATAAGACCAAAAGCAGTTAATACACCAATAGCAGCAACACACCATAATGTAGCAGCGGTATTTAATCCTTTTATTCTATTACCATCTCTAAGAATAACCCCAGCACCTAGAAAACCTATACCAGATACAACTTGCGCTGCAATTCTAGTATAATCTGTATCTAGTGAATTAAAAGAGACACTAACAAACATAAATGCACCTAAACTTACTAACACATTAGTTCTAAGACCTACTGTTTTATGCCTATACTGCCTTTCAATACCAACCAATATACTTAATATAAAACAAATAGTAATTCTTATTATAAAATTATTTAAATCCATATATACCTCCAAAAAATAAAAAAGCCATAACGGCTTTACAATACTAAGATGGTGTCCCAGAAGGGATTCGAACCCCTGACACTCGCCTTAGAAGGGCGATGCTCTATCCAGCTGAGCTACTGAGACATCTCGTTCCAAGGAACAAGATAATTATATAATAAATTTTAAAATTATTCAATACTTTTTAGTACACTTTTGTAAATTTCTTTATCTTCTACGTTAAAAACTACTGTATTTATACTATAATTGTCGTTTATTGACATGGATATAGTATATATTACTTCTTCTAATATTTCTTCAGTATTTATATCATTGAAAATCCCACTATTAAAATTAACTACTAATTCATCTTCATTTTCATTGACAGAAAGTAGTTTAGTGTTACTATTTAAATAACTCATTAAATTAGTTTTATAAAGATTAGAACTACTTAATTCATCAACAATAATCTCTATTTTACTTCTATCATCATTTGTTACTTTAGTAACAGGAACATAGTATTCATTATCGTTAAACTCACTTATATAATAAATAGTAGTTTTATTTATATCTTTAGTACTATTTAAATTATATTCTTTATTTATACCAAAACTTCTATCAAGAGTAGAAGGCAGTGTTATTTTAGATTGTGGTAGAGTAGTTAGTAATTCTCCTTCCATATAAATAATAACAAACTCTACATCATCAATACTAGTTAAAGTATAAACAATTGCTTCTATAATTTTTTCTTCTGTTTCTTTATTAGTATTCAAGAGTTCACTACTAAAATCTACTTTAATTACTTTATTATCATAAGTTAAACTTCTAATTTTTGTATTACTTGGAATGATAGCTTTAAAACCATTAGGAATACTATCTTGTTTAGTACCATCTATTATTAATGCTTCTAATAATTCTTTAGCCTTACTTACTGTATCTTTACTATTTGTAATTATTTTAGTCATTCCTAAATAATTATTTGAATCATTTAAAAATATAATTGATGTATCTAAATCTTTATTAACATATTCAACTTCTTCAGTAATTTTTAATTTTTCTTCTTCATTAGTTGGAATAACATATATAAGTAGAATAGTAAAAATAGTAATACCACATACTAATAATTTTTTTAAATAAAACTTTTTTAACATTAAATCACCTATAAAAATATATGTAAAAAAAACGTATAAAATACGTTTCAGACTGTTGACAAATTGGTATGTTTGAATGAACATATCAATTTTTGTTTGTAAAAATTTAATATTTTCAATATTTTAAAGAAAATTTGTTTAATATTAACCTTTTTCTCTTTATATTTCCATC
>CALVVM010000054.1 GCA_944363855.1 uncultured Bacilli bacterium | reverse complement strand
TGCTCGTTCAGGGTTTCCCCCATTGACGAATATTCCTAACTGCTGCCTCCCGTAGGAGTTTGGGCCGTGTCTCAGTCCCAATGTGGCCGATCAACCTCTCAGTTCGGCTACGCATCGTCACCTTGGTAGGCCATTACCCCACCAACTAGTTAATACGCCGCAAGCCCATCTCGAAGTGAAGCAAACGCTCCTTTTAGCATATCTAGTTATCTAAATATGAATTATCCGGTATTAGTGTCCGTTTCCAGACATTATTCCAGTCTTCGAGGCAGGTTACTTACGTGTTACTCACCCGTCTGCCACTAAGTGGAAATTCCATCGCAAGCATTGTGCAAGCACGCAGCTATTGTTGGGCCACTTCGTTCGACTTGCATGTCTTAGGCATGCCGCCAGCGTTCATCCTGAGCCAGGATCAAACTCTCCAAAAAAATAAATTATTTTTGAATTTGAATTGTTTATTCCTAACTATTAGTGAATTGACATTTTGCTCAGTTTTCAAAGATCATTCTTGCTCTCCTTTTTGAAGAGCAAACCCAGTATATCAAATCAAAAAAATAATGTCAATACCTTTTTTTAAAAAATATTTAATTTTTTTAATTTGACATATTTGTTTACGAAATGCATTAAGAATTAACTTCTTTTTTTGCACAACGTGATACTAATATAACACCATTAGTTTTTAAAGTCAATACTTTTTTTGCATTTTTTTCAAAAACTTTAAATTAGGCATTTTTTAGACACATTTTTTCGAAAACTCCTATAATATAACAAACAAAAAAAAGAAAGTCAACAGTTTTTAATTAAAATTTTTAATTTCTTTTTTTATTTGTTTTATCTATATATAATATATTCACTTTTTTAACTAAAATTACTATTTTCTAATTCTTTTTTTAAATCCATATAAGTTTCTAAATATTGTTTATTTAACTTAGAGTCAAACATAATTGCTCCATTCTTATATTCGTTTATAAGTTCTTTTAAAGCATTATTTATTACAATATCTAATTCTTTAGAATAACACATTTTATTTTTGTGGTATTCATATTCTAATTTATCTAATATCTTAAACTCTCCTTTTGGAAATATTCTAAGATCCAAATCATAATCTATATATTTAATAGTTTTTTCTTCTATTATAAATGGTGTAGCAATATTACAATAATAATATATGCCATCTTTTTTCATTTGTGCAATAACGTTATACCATTTATTTCTAAAGAAATACATTATAGCAGGTTCCTTAGTCTTCCAAGTATTACCTTCCGCTTCTGTTACAAGCGTCTTGTTATTACCAAATACAATGTAGTCTTTTTTTATATCTAATACCACAGCTTCATTCCAAGCACGGTGTATTTTCTTATTATGTTTATAGCATTGTATTTGTAACTTATCTCCTATACACATATTTTTCACTTCAATCACCTAAAAGAATTATAACACACTTTTTATGTTTTTTAAAAACTTTCTTATAATAAAAGACATATTTATATATGTCCTTTACTGTTTTTTACTTTTCTTTTATATATTCTATTGCTTTTTGAAGTTGTGTATCATCTACGTTATCGTATGTTTCATAATACTTCTTATCTAGTTCTACTTCTATATCTGGAGTTAAACCTTCACTATCATTTATCCAATTACCCTTAGGTGTTAACCATTTTTTTACAGTAATTTTATATTGAGTACCATCAGAAAGTGTCATCAATTCTTGAACAGTACCTTTTCCATATGTTTTCTTTCCTATAAATATAGAACCTAGATTTTCTCTTAATCCAGCAATCAATACTTCAGATGCAGAAGCACTTACTTCATCTCCAAGTAAAACTATATCATATTTTTTATTGTCAGTCCCACTTCCATAAGTAGAAGTCACCTTACCGCTTTGTTCGAATTGATACATAATTTGATTTTTATTTAAGAATATATCTAATATTCCATCTACAGTAGTTAAATGCCCACCTGTATTACCTCTAACATCTATTATAAGAGCATCTATATTTTCTTTTTCTAACTTTTCTAATTCTTCTTTAAATTGAGAGTAAGTGTTGTTAGCAAATATTCCTATATATATATACCCTATTTTTTTATCATCTTCTTCAATTATTTCAGAAGCAACAGATGCTAAAGTTACTAAACTTTTATTTAATGTTATTTCTATTTCTTCTTCATCTCTTAATACTTTTAATTTATAACTAGTTTTAGTTCCGTTTCTTATTATAGAACTAAACTCACTAGCACTTAAATCTTTAGCCATAGAATCATCTATTGAAACAACCATATCTCCTGGCAGCAATCCTGATTTAGCTGCTGGAGAATTTTTAAAAATAGAAGTTATCAACATATTTCCAGATTCTTCATCTTTAAGTATTTGAATACCTACACCTTCATAACTACCATTTAAAGATATTGTAAAGTTATATGTTTCAGTTTCATCGAAATATACAGAGTGTGGATCATCTAGAGATTCCATCATTCCTGCTATCGCATTATTTATTAAATCTTCTTTATCTACTTCTTCATAATAATTATCTATTATATAGTTATAGTTCTTTATAAACTCTTTTAGGTTTTTATCAGTTTCCGTTTCTTTACTATCTGCTATGTTATTTTGTTTAAATAAAAGTCCTATAGATAAGCCTATTAAAGATGACATTATTACCAGCAATATAGTTTCTGCTGTAGAGAAGATTTTTCTTTCTTGTTTGTTATTTATATTTTCGTTCATTTTATCATCAACCATTCTATTAAACTATACCACAGAAGAAATAAAAAGTCCATAAAATTATTTACAAGATTATAATAAAATTATATAATTAACTTGGTGGTTATATGAAAAAATTTAATATGATTGATGAAGGGTTTGTTTGTGAGAATTGTGGTAAAGAAGTAGAAAAACTTAACTATACCGCAAGAGATCACTGTCCATATTGTTTACACTCAAAACACGTAGATATAAATCCAGGAGATAGAGCAAATACGTGTAAAGGATTATTAAAACCAGTTGGTATTGAAAAGTTTAAAGATACATATAAAATTATTTATAAATGTATGAAATGCGGAGAGATGCATAGAAATATAACTGCAAGTGATGATAACTTTAATTTAATAATTGATTTATCTGTACAAAAAAAGGACTTCTAAGTCCTTTTAAAATTTCCAAATATCTTCATCTACCGGATCTAATGATTTTATTTTTGGTAAATCTACATCATCTAAATCTGGAATTTCTGTTATATCTATTTTTTGAGTCTTATCTAATGAGATACTTTCTATTTCATCTAGAAGATCTCCATCATCAAAACCTTTCTTAGGTAGAAGTGCATCGAATGCTTTATCGAATTTAGCATACTTCTCTTCATAACTTTCTAACGTAGGTTCTTCCTTTTTAGGTTGTTGTGTTACTACAACTTCTTCTTTTACTTCTTCAACCTGATTTTCAACTGCAGGAGTTTCTTCTTGAACTCTTTGAGCTTGTTCTAATTGTTGTTGTAGTTTCAATTTTTCAAGTTCTAACTCTCTTAGCTTTTCACTGTCATCTTCTTTAGTTTTACCTTGACCGAAATTAGTCTTATCAGCATAACTTCCTATAATAGCAAGAAGGATAATAATTGCGCCACCTAAAAACCAAGTATAATTTAACATAATATACTCTAAAAATGTTTTCATTACTTCCCTCCCTATTCTTATCCATTCTAATAATAACACTTTTTATAGAAAATTACAACCACTATTTTTCTAAAAAGTCTTCTCCCTTAATTATTTCTACTTTTGATAAATTAGGATAATCTTGTTGCCTTAATACTTCAAAAAGTACTATAGCTACACAATTTGATAGGTTTAAAGCTCTTATATTACCATTAGTTGGTATTCTTAAACATCTATCTAAATGGTTAGCTAAAATCTCTTTTGGTATTCCTGTACTTTCTTTACCAAAAACTAAATATATATCTTTTTCTGTATTTGTAAAATCAAAATCACTATGAGGCTTTTTACCATATCTAGTTAAATAGTAAAAATCTCCATCTTTATTTTTTTCTAAAAACTCTTCGTAGTTTTCATATACTGTATAATCACAGTGTTCAATATAGTTAACACCACTTCTTTTTAGATATCTATCATCAAGTGAAAATCCAAGTGGTTTAATTAAATGAAGTTTAGTATATGTTCCCGCACAAGTTCTCATTATGTTACCTGTATTTTGTGGGATTTCTGGTTCATATAAAACTATGTTAATCATTCAAATATCTCTCCAGCTATCAATTCATCTATATTTGTATTCGAATTTAACCTAACATTTTTTATAGCCTCTTCTTCAACAACTACTAAAACTACAGGTAATTTATCTAAATCTATATTTATATCATACCCTTTTAATTTTTTTATAAACTTTTTATCTACATAACTCTTATCTATATATATAAGATTATGTTTTAAGTTTAATTCATCAATTTTTTCTGATAATTCTTTTTCAACTGTTTCAAGAGTTAAATCGTATTTATCTCCTATATATATTATTACATCTTCATTTTCAGTCATAAACTCATCAAATGATTCAGGAGTTATTTTATTCGCATATTCATAAAAATTAGATGTTAGTTTTTCTTTATTCTTATATATATTAGATAAGAAGAGTGTTAAAAAAGCGGTAACTGCTAATAATACTACTAAAATTATGTAATTCTTTTTTGGTATTTCTCTCATAATTAGCCTCCTTGTTTTTAACCTTTTTATTCTTGAATACTTATTTCATTTATATTAACTATAGGTAGTTGAATTCCTTCTTGCGCTACTACATCTTTAAACTTTTCTCTAAATGCAGCCAGTTCTCTTATTATTGAATCTGGATAGATTCTTTTACTTGACTTAATCGCATTATATACATCTAGAGTTGTTACAAATTGCCTGTTTTGAAATAAAGCTTGTGAGAATGCAGCTGTTAATACCGAGAATGCAATATCAGGATACATCGCTCCTAAACCATATACTCTTTTGTATTCACTAGTCGCACTTACAATTGATTCTAATAACATTTTTGTAACATATTCATTATATCTAAACTTAATTCCTGTAGATTTCTCTATTTTAGGTAAACTTCTAAAAAGTATTTCTACAGTTGTAGCTTCACTAGGTTCCATTACATCGATTCTTTCAAATCTTCTTAAGAAAGCCCTATCTCTTATTACATATGTATTATATTCTATATCAGTTGTCGCACCTATTAGTTTTATAGCGCCTCTATCAATAGCTGGCTTAAGTATGTTAGCTAAATCCATAGAAGTTCCACTATCAGTTCCAATAAGTGTATGTATTTCATCTATAAAAAGAATTGTCTTTGTTACATTTTTAAGTTCTTCCACAAGTAAAGTTATTACCATCTCATCTCTACCATTTATACTAATTCTACCAAGAAGTGAAGATGAGTTAATTTTGATAACTCTATATCCTTGAAGTACGAGTGGTACTGCATTGTTTAAGATTCTATAAGCAAGTCCTTCTACTATAGAAGTTTTACCTACACCTGCTTTACCTACTAATAATCCCGATTTTTCTGGAGTAAGTAACACCATCATAAGTTTTCTAAGTTCATCATCACGAGCTATTGATGGATCTGTTACATAAGTTTTAGCAGTTAAATCTTCTCCATAATTTTTTAATACACTAAATCCATTATATGTATTTCCTGGCATACAATCAGACCTTTCTTTACTATACACATGACAATTATAACTTATTTTAAGCAAAAAAAAAAGAGTTTTTAATTATTTCCCTCTTTTTTATGCACAACTAATTGATCTTCTACTACAAATATTCTTTGATTTTCTTTATTTAGAGTGTTCACATCTATTCCAAGATTATTTACTATTCCACCTATAGTATCACCTTGTCTAGTTACATAAACTACTACTCCGCTTTTAGGGATTGTTATTTCTTGATTAGGATAAATCATATCGTCTTTATTTAATCCATTTATTAAAAGTAAAGTTGATGGATCTACATTATATGCCCTAGCGATTGAATAAATAGAATCTCCTCTTTTAACTTTGTAGATTTGAAAAACCTGATTTTCTTCTTTAGGAACTATTATTAAACTCCCCACTACTAAATCAGAATCACTATTAAATCCATTTATATTTTTTATTGTTTCTCTAGTCGAACCTGTTTTACCTGCGATTACATCTAAAGTATCTCCATACTCTACTTGATATATTTTATACATACATTCACCTCAATATAATATATGATATTTATACTATTAAGTTCTAATTTTTTATTTTTTTAATATATTTTATTAGGGTGATAAAATGAAAGAATTACCAAAAGTGTTTCATAATAAGATAGATAAAAAGTTTGATAATAATAGAAGTGTTTTTTACAGTAACAATTCTTATGAAGAAGATAGGAGTGTTGATACAAGAACTGTACTTCAAAAAATAAATGAAATATTCTCTTCTCCTAACTATGTGTATAAAGCAAATGTAGAAATCACATTAAAAGATAAGAAAGTCACCAAAAGAATTATAGGAAGAAATAAAAATTATATAATTACTATGGATAATGATTTAATACCTATAAGTGATATTGTTGATATTAAGTCTACAAAAAAATAAAGTTATGCAAACTTAAGTGCATAACTTTGTTTTTGTTTTTTATTCTTCTAGTAAAAAATCTATTATGTTTATAACTTTTATTCCGTTAAAGTCTCTATTTATAGATTTATCCATTGTTAATATTATTTTTTCGTAGTTATCATCAATACTTTCTAAACTTCTTATTTCTCTTTCTCTAACTTTTTCATCCATTATAGATTGCGATACTTGATAATACTTTATTTCATTAACATTTTCTGCAATAAAATCTACTTCATAATCTAAAGTTTTTCCTATGTTTACTTTATAACCCCTTCTCAACAATTCTAAATATACTATATTTTCAAGAAGGTGTCCTTCATCTATATTTCTAAAACCTAATATAATATTTCTTATTCCAGAGTCAGCAATATAATACTTCCCTAGAGTTTTTAAAATACTTTTGCTTTTAACATCTCTTCTATCAGCCTTATATACTATAAAGGCATTTTCTAACATCTTTAAATAGTTATCTATAGTTTGATGATTTGATTTTTCTACTATTTTATTACTATTTAAATAATCACTTATTTTATTAGCTGAGATAGAACTACCTATATTTGAAGAAACATATTTTATTATATTTTCTAATAGAGCTATATCTTTTATTCCGTTTCTTTCTATAACATCTTTTTTTACTATTGTATTATATATATCATTTAAATAAGTCATCACCAAATCTTGTTTTTCTTTAATATGAGTTATAGCTGGCAATCCACCGTTTTTTAAATATTCATTAAACTTTTCTTCTATATTTGTATTATCATAATTATTAAATTTAAGATATTCATTAAAAGATAAGGTATACATCTTTATTTCTATATATCTACCAGATAATAAAGTTGCTAATTCACTTGATAAAAGATAAGCATTAGATCCTGTTATATATATATCTACATCAAAATCTATATTAAGTGAGTTTATTGCTTTTTCCCATTTATCAACATTTTGAACTTCATCTAATAATATATAATTTTTGTCTTTAGATAAAGTATCTTTTATTTTTTTATATAAATCTTTATAATCTTTTATATCATCATATATAGCAGATTCAAAATTTATATGTATTATATTCTTTTCATCTACTCCATTATTAAGTAAATAATCTTTATACATCAATAATAATGTAGATTTTCCACTTCTTCTTACTCCTGTTATAACTTTTATGAATTCAGTATCTTTTGAATCTATCAATTTATTTAAATATTTTTCCCTTGGTATCATTTCAATCACCTGTTACAATTATAACACCTTTCAAAAAGTTTTGCAAGTGTATTTGCAAAACTTTTATTTTTTGACATTTTTTGCAAGTTAAATATATTTTATTAAGACTACAAAAAAAGACCGAAGTCTTTTATATACATTCTACAAATGTATCTGGTAGGCATCTTAAAGCACATACGCAGTTTAAGTTCATTGTGAAGAATGAGTTAGTTGCTACATAAGGAGTTAAAGCAGTTGGTTCTGGATTTTCAGCTAATACTCTAAATGTTGCACAACATCCATCTACTTTTTCTACTCTAAATACATTTGAACAAGTAACACCTGCATCACCGCATACTACATTTTCTCTTGTCGTAGGAACAGCAAAAGGGGTTACTCCACCTGAACAAGTATATAAGATAACTGGTCTAGTATTACATCCTAAAGTTGTAGTCCCACATCCAAGAAATCCTCTATCACAAGTTTCTAAACAAGTATCTCCACAACAATTAGCATTTTGTTGAAGTACATTTATAACTGTAAGGATCTCTGCTATGCAACGGCAACTTTCTACATCATTATTGTTATTGCACATATATAATCCACCCTTTCATTATTTCTATAATAATGTATTCCAACTAATTAAAAGCGTGTGAATAAAAGCCTATTTTTATATAATTAGACTTAATTCTTGATTATTTCAAGTTTTTTTTGTACAATAAAATTGGATGTGATACAGTGAATAAAAACAATGATTGTATAGAAGAAAGAGAAACTTACGTTATTTGTGAGAAGAATGGTAAACAAATAACTGTTAGAGATCTTCAACTTGAAGTGCTTAGTATTATGGATGAAGTACATAGAGTATGTGAGAAAAATAATGTTAGATATGCTTTAATTGCTGGAAGTGCTTTAGGGATTGTTAATTACAAAGGATTTATTCCTTGGGATGACGATATTGATATTTGTGTACTTAGAGAAGACTGGAATAAGTTTATTGATGCCTTAAATAAAGATTTAAGTGATGACTTTTATTTTCAATGTTTTGAAAATGATAAAAGATTTAATGCTATAATGGGTCCAACTATGAAAATAAGAAAGAAAAATACTTATATTGAAGAAGTTAATTTCTTACTTAAGAATAAGTGTAAATCTGGAGATGGTATTTTTATAGATGCAATTATTTATGACAATATAAATGAAAATAAATATATTGATGAAGCAAATAGAATGGTAGTAAGAATACTTATGCCACTTATGGTATTTTTAGATAATATAGGTATAAACCCTGTACTATTAAAAAGATTTGTTAGAATGCATGCTTTTCACTATTCAAAAAGAAATAAAAATAGTTCAAGAATTGGTAATATAATTACTGAACCTTGGGTACCTTTCTTAAAAGGAAGACATTTTGATAAGAAAGATGTATTACCTTTTAGACTTTATGATTTTGAAGGTAGAAAGTTTTATTCTTATAACAATATAGAAAAGATATCTAAAGAAAATTATGGTCCTAATTGTTTAAAAAAATGGGATGGAGAAAAATGGGTAGAAACTTTACCTGTTAACAAAAGAAAACCAAAACATACTGTAGATTTAAATCTAAATGGAGATAAACCTATAGATGAAAAATAATATTATTAGATGGCTAATAGTGCTAGCTATATTATTTATAGTACTTTCTGCAATACTTTTTAGTGAAGTTAGTTTTTGGTTTTTAGGTATAGGTATATCGATTATAGGTTCTATACTTTTATATAAAATCAATCATTAAATAAATGGTTGATTTTTTTTGTTATATATATACCTAAAAACAACAGAATAAAAGCTATTATAAGGTCAAATAGTGTATAGAAAGTATTAAGACATTTAATAAACATTAAAACGATTGTAGATAGGCTAAAACCTAAAATAGCGCTATAAGTTTTTTCTTTATACTTTTTAAATAAATAATTTATTAGTTTAACTGTTAGAATTATACCTATACCTATTCCTAGCATATATGGTATTAGTAATTTAATATTTTCTAACAATAAAGAAAAATTAAATATATTAGAATATAATTCCATTACTTTTTCATAAGCACCTAACATCATTAAAGTAGCTGTACCACTTATACCAGGTACTACCATAGTTACTGCATCCATAAATCCTATAAATGTAAAATATAAAAAGTTTAATAAACTATTTTGAATATTAACTTCATTATTTATATTTATAAGTCCAAATATAGTTATTAAGACAAAAGATATAATAGCTATATAATTATGTTTTTTATTTGTATTTTGCTTTATATCGTTAAACCCACCTATTATTAAACCTATAAAGAAAAATATAGTTATTAAATAATATTTATTTAAACAATTTAAAATTATAT
The DNA here is from genome assembly GCA_944363855.1 of uncultured Bacilli bacterium. Classification (GTDB taxonomy): domain Bacteria; phylum Bacillota_I; class Bacilli_A; order RF39; family UBA660; genus UMGS1613. The sequence goes on along the minus strand of CALVVM010000054.1, from coordinate 5,479 downwards.
TGCTAAAAAACACCATAGATATTAAAACACCTATAGCTATTTTAAACAAAAATTTAAAACTATCTTTTGGTTGTTTAAAAAAATTATTAACTGAATCTATTAGTTTTTGATATATACCCATAGAAATAGCTAACATAGATCCACTTACTCCAGGTATAATTTTACCTATTCCTATTATTATTCCTTTAAGAATTAGTAACATAGTATCACCAGTTAATTATATTTATTTTTCTACTCCAAAATAACCATTTTCTACATATTTAGTTTCATTTACTACTATGAATGCTTTACTATCTAATTTTCTAACTATTCTTTTTAAGTTTTCTAAAGTATTATGTCTAATTTGTATATATAGCATATATTTAGGATTCTTTGTGCCTTTTACTTCTATAGCAGTTACTCCATATCCATTTTCTCTAATCTTTCTTACCACTTCATCATCTTTATTAGATAGTATTACTTGCACTTCTAAATTAGATTTAATAAATATTTTAGATATTTTCCCACCTATATATGTACCTACAGAAAAACCAAGTGCATAAGCAACAACTATAAAGAAACTATTATTATCAGTATTTAATGCTTCTTTAACTATTAAAAACCATACAGTTATTTCTACCAAACCTATTAAAGCTGCAATTAAATCTCTTCCCTTTACTGTATTGATTGTCCTGAAGGTTCCTAAAGATACATCTATAAGTCTAGCAAAAAATATTTTCATACACATAAAAAATAAAGTCATATTATCACCTTTATTAGTATGTTGATAACTTTTTTATTTTATACTTTTATAATATAAATCTTTATACTCACCATATTTAAATAAACCTTTATAACTAGATAACTTCATATTAAACTCTTTAATAGTAATATTATTTTCTTTTATTAAATGTTTTAATCTTTTAATTTATATTTTAAAATAAAGTTTAATTATATTTTTTTAACAAATGGAACTGCTTTATATTGAAATAGTTTTTTTATTATTATCTTTTTATAAAGAAACATACAAAAAAAAGAAAGTCTTATTTACTTTCTTTGAGTGTTGATAATCCTTTAAGAATGTTTTTGTTTCCTGCAAAGTATTCTTCTATTTTGTTATCTTTAATTTTAAATAGAATGTCATCATTTACTTTAAGTTCACTTAAATCATTAGAAATATTTAATTCATTACTTATATAACTTTTATTTAAGGCATCATTTAAATTGATGTTGTAGAATGTTAAAGCACCTTCTTGTTTTTTATATTCATTTATATAGTTATTATAAAGTGTTTGATAATTAGCTTGTGCATTATTATTTTGTTTAGTAGCTAAAACATAATATTCTTTTTCTTTTCTATTTAATAAGTTATTTAAAGTTATTTTAGTTTCATCTATTATTGTTACTCCATTATCGTTATCTGTAGGATTAACAGGTTTAACTACAAGTGTTGTTATAAAATAGAATATTCCTAAGATTATTACTAATACTAATATTATAAGTAGAAAACTTTTTAATGAGTATGAATCTTTTTCTATTATTTCTTGCTTTTTATTGTTTTTTACTAATTTTGCTTTCTTCATTTAAATCACCAGTTATTATTATAGCACATTTTAAATATAATTATCAATTATTTTCCAACTGCTTTTACTGAAATAGATTGCGCTACTGTTAGAAGTTCATCTATTTCCATATTATCAGACATTACTGAGTATTCTACTCCATTACTTATCCAAGATACTGAATAGTCTGTAATTGAACCTACTGTATCTAATATTAAGTATGGATCTCCATATACATAGTTAGTTGTATCTGTATCTTTAAATGTTTCTTGTACTACCGTAAAAGGGGTTTCTCCAGAGAATGTAAGAATTACTCTTTCACCATTTGTTGTTTCTACTATGTCTTGACCTGATAGCTCAGTATCTACTGGAACATACATTGGATAAACTATATCTTCTATTTTAGATGTTGTTGTATCTTGTTTTTCTTCTGTTTGTTCTTCTTTAGGTGTTTCTTCTGTTTGTTTTATGTAGTTATTAGCATCAAAATAGTTATCTTCAAATTTTGCTTTATAATCTATATCTATTACTGTTAAACACATTTTAACGTTATTATCACTATCTAATACTTCTACTTTTGTTATATTTTTATCTTTATCTATGTATATTTTTTGTGTATTAAAATCTCTTTCTGATGAATAATTAACTTTACTAGTTATAGTATATCCATCATTTGTTTTTTCAAACTTTCTTTCACTATCATTATTTAGATCTGTGATAATTGGTTGAAGTAAATAGATTTGAGAGTTATTGTATGGCCAATCACTTTGGAACTTAAAACTTTTATTTAGTGATGGCGTAATTACATAAACACCTTCTTTATTTTTTAATATTACTTGTTCATGATTATTGTTTTGATTAGTTAAATTAACTTTAAATAAATCTCCTTTTTTATATGAAGAATCTACTGTATATGTGTATTTTTCTTCATTTCTATAGATTTCTAGTGTTCCTGATAAGTGGTATGAATTAGAATCTTCTACTTTTTTACTTAATTCTTTTATCAAATCCTTATCATCATATTTACCACACCCACAAACTAACAAAAGTACTCCTAAAAAAATAAATAATTTTTTCATATTTCACCTCATTTTTCAATTAAGTATATGGATTAAAATAACAATTATGAATAATTTGATGAAATATGGGAAAGTTAAATAATGATAGAAAGGATGAGTTTATGGAAACATTACAAAAAGTTTGCTTAGTATTTACAATAATAGGAGCAATCGTATGGGGTTTAATTGGATTTTTTGATTTCAATTTAGTTGCATGGATATTTGGTGACTCAATAATTGCTAGAATAATTTATATTATTGTAGGTATATGTGGTTTAGTAAATATTTGTTTATTATTTAAACATATTGAAGAATAATAAAAAATGAAAAGCCCTTATGTGGTACTTTTCATTTTTTTGTTGTTAATTTTTCTTAATTAAATCTATTGTCGCTTCTGTTCTTTTTACTTTATAGATTGCAAGTGGATTAGATCCTTTTACAAATATTTCTTTTGTATATCTACCTTCACTTAATCCTTCTAAATCTACATAAACAGTTATATCTGATTCATCTATTGATGAGATTACTGAACTAGCTCCTTGTACTTCAACAGTTATAAATCCATTTTCATTATCAATTGGTTGAGGTGTTAAACCTTCTCCAACATTGATAGCATCTAATGGAATACTAAACTTAACTGGTTCAGATGATGAATCTGTTACTTGTAAATCAACTGTTACATAGTTAACACTTACTGATTTAACTCCTGATGGTTTTTTAATTTCTGTTTTAAATGAAGTGTTATCAGAAAGATTAGAAACATCTACTTTAACATCTAAACTATTTATAGAAGCTAATGTATCTAAATCACCATAAATAGTAACTTCACTTTGACTAAACTTATATCCACCTATTGCTTTACCAGTAGCAAGATTTCCTTCTGGAACAAAGTTAAGTGGAATTGTTTTACTTGGTGAAGCTAAATCTATTTCAGCATCTATTTTTGATGGAACAAATTCTACATCAACAACATTTCCTTCATTATCATAAGCTTTAAGTGTTATATCATTTAAAGTTTGAGTTCCAGCTTCTTTTTTAGTTAAATTATTTAAATCTATAAGCGCTTTTACTGAAGCAACTTGTTCTATTTTATATTCTGCTCCTCTTATTGTAACTTCATCTACACTTAATTTAACACCATTTACTACAAGTGTTTTATCTAATTTATTATTATTAACTATATCGTAAGATAATTCTCTTGTATCAGATACCTTATCATAAATTATTACTGTAGCAACACTTGGATTTACACTATATTCAATATTGTGATTTCCTTGTTCATATTCTATATTTACTTTATGAGTACCAGGAGTTAATCCTGTAAGATCCACTGTAACACCATTATTTGAAGATTGTTCAGCAATATAAAGTTCTGCTTTACTACCAATTAAAGTAACATCTACTGTTTCAGGTAAACCTTCAACTACATATTGTTCTTCATTATAAATTACATTTACTGGTTGATTTTTAAATACTTGAGCATTTTGGCTAGAAAAACCAATTATTTTTTGATCTACTACTACAAAGATTGCTACTGCAATGAATAGTGATAAGAATAATAAAGTTGTTGGTTTAGATAGCCAACTTTCAAACTTCTTATTTGGTACGTTCATTCTTTTTGTTATTTTAAAAACTAATCTAGTTATTGGCATTATTATGTATCTATCAAAGAAATTAAAAAGTAGTTTGAAAAAATTAGTTATTTTCTTCATTTGTTTCAACCTCCTCCTCTTCTTCTTCAATCACTAATGATTTTTTAGGACTTAGTTCTTCTAATAACATAACTTTTATTTCATCCGGAGTTAAGTTATAGTGTAACTCTCCATTTATAGCCATAGAAAGTCTTCCTGTTTCTTCAGAAACCATTAAAGATATACAGTCTGTTATTTCTGCTATCCCTAAAGCTGCCCTATGACGTGTACCTAATCTTTTAATAATCTTTGAGTTTTCACTAGTTGGAAAAACTGCTCTAGCACATGTAATTTTATCTCCTTGAATAATTACTCCACCATCGTGTAATGGGTTATTTGGGAAGAATATAGACATCAATAAATCACTAGAGATATCAGCATATATTTTTTTAGCTTTTTGAATATAGTCATTTAAACTATTATCTCTTTCAATTACTATTAAAGCACCTGTTCTAGTTTTTCTTAATGAATCCATAGCGCTTACTATTTCATAAACAATTCTTTCTCTTTCATCAACAGTAAGAACTTTGTGTCTTCCAAGTAATTGGCTTCTTCCTAGTTGTTCTAAAACATTTCTAATTTCTGGTTGGAATATAACTATAAGCGCTAAAATACCCCATTCAATTACATAATCTAACAAGAAACCTATTGTTACTAAATCAAATAAAGAACTAAGTATTTTTAAAATTATAATTAAACCTACTCCTTTAAAAATTAAAATCATTTTAACATTTTTACTTAAACTTTTTAATACATAATAAGCAACTAGCCATACTAAAAGTACGTCTATTATATCTTTTACCGAATTGACAATTGAATCAAACGACATATTGTACCTCCTTATTCTTAGATAATTATATCACACTAAATAAAAAAAATAAATGCATATATTTTTATTTTTTAAAATTGATTAGAAAACAAAAAAAATTGGGTTGCCCCAATTTATATACCTTATGGTGGAGAATGAGGGACTCGAACCCTTGACCCCCTGCGTGCAAGGCAGGTGCTCTAGCCAACTGAGCTAATTCCCCAACAATTAGTAACAAAGTTACTAATAAAGTATAACATTATTTTGTTTTTGTGTCAACACTTTTTTTGTAAAATGTTAATCCTTTTTTAAAATGTTACATAGAAATTTTTTAGAAATGTTACATTATATTATATAATATGCATCTGAGAGGATGTGTTT
>CALVVM010000053.1 GCA_944363855.1 uncultured Bacilli bacterium | reverse complement strand
CATACGGCAGACTATGTCCGCAACCTAATTTGCATTATTCCATAAACCAATATATAATAACAAATACAAATTTCAACTGTCAGAAAAAAGGCCGACAGATAAGTCCTTTTCTTAATAATAGATATTAAGTTTTTTACGTTAGGATTATAAGATTCAATATTATACAGTTGAACATAATAAAATTTTTTTATCAACATATAAATCTATATGGGGAAAGGGGCTTTATTGCCTTTTTTTCAAAAACTTGTTTTTTATTTATGTATTTAGAATGCAATAGCATAAATTACCACATTAATCTTATTTTAAAATGAATTTTTATACTTTTTTTTAGTAGACTGTCCACCTCTTATATGCCTTACATCTATGTGATACTTTAGAATACTATCTACTTCCTCATAAAGTTTGTAATTTATATCAATTAGTCTTTCGTGTAAATCTTTATGTACAGTACTTTTAGAAACATTAAAAACTTTAGCTATTTCTCTTATTGTTTCTTTAGTATCTAATATATAATTTGCTTCATCAATAACCCTTTTAACAATCAATGAGTTCATAAACACCCCTCTAATTAATTATATATTTTTAAGATGTGTTTATACATAAAAAGGGTATGCTTTAACATCCCTAAATTTCGTTGATTGATTTGTCATAATAATTTTCTGGATCTACACATATTCCATCAATTATCAATTCAAAGTATAAATGGTTACCTAAGTCAGTCGATATATTAGAAGTTGCTGATTTTGCGATTACTTGACCTTTAGATACAGTTTCATTGACTTTTATAGCTATTTCTCCTACACTTTGATATACACTTATTATTCCATTTTCATGTTCTATTGTAATAACATTACCTAAAGTTGTATCTTCCTTTACATCCTTTACAGTACCATCGAGTATAGCAACTACATCAAATACATCTCCTTTAGAATAAGATACACCACTACTTGGCATATAAGTACCTTCATAGTAAATTAAAGATTGTTCTTGTTCTTGTGATTCTGCTAAATAATCATAAAAATTTTTAGAAATTTTTACTTCAGCATCAATATAAGGTCTAGTTATTTTTACTTCATCACTAACTACTGGAACTTTTTCTTCATAATCTAATATTCCTTTTGATACATAACTAGTATCTTGTTTATTTAAATCTTTAACAGAAAACCCTAAAAGAGCAATCCCACCTACTAAAAGAGTAAAAGATAAACCATAAAGCCCATAAACTACTGATTTTTTTAATTGTCTTTTCATTTTATTCACCTCAGTATTAAGTGTGAACAAAATAATTTTTTTTATTCAATTTTTTAAAATTTTTTTATTTCAATACCGGTATAGTAATGTTTTAGTATATCTTGATAATTATAACCTGCTTTTGCCATACCTTGAGCACCATACTGACTCATTCCTACACCATGTCCATATCCTTTATTTTTTATTATTATTTTATTATCTTCTTTTATTATTTCAAAAAAAGTAGATCTTAATCCTAATTTAGAGCACACATAACTGCCTGTTAATTCTTTATCATTTATTTTTATTTTTTTTATTCTACCTGTAGATGTTTTACTTATTATTTCTACTTTTAATTTTTCACTATAACTTATATTTAATAATTTATAAAACTCTTCTAATGTATATGTCCTATTAGTTGTATATAAAGGAGAGATCTCATCCCAAGTACTTTCTACACTTCTAAGATAAGCAACTTTATTTGAAAATACATCTTCACTATTTTCAGTTATACCAGGGCTAGTAGAGAAAAACAATGTTTCAGCAACCTTATCGTTATAAGATGCATACTCTCCTTTAGTTTGCAGCACAGCCATCTTTATTTTATTTATATTTTCTGTATACGATTCTTTCCAAACTGACTGTAGGTGTTCTTTATCTAAATATACTTGATTCATAACAGTATCAACTACATCATATTCTTTTTTTACATTTCTTTGCATCTGTATCATTACATAACTTCTAGCGGCTACAGATTGTGCTTTTAAAGCTTCTATTTCAAACTCTATAGGCATTTCTCCAGCTACTACTCCTACTACATATTCCTCTATAGGAACTAAACTTATAGTATCTTTTTCTTCACTATAAACTCTAACCACACTACTTTGTGAAAAGTTAAATGTTATTTCATCATCTCTAATAAATATAGTAACTATTATAAAAGGAATTATAATTATTAGACATGAAAAAAGTAGTATTTTTTTAATCAAGATACCATCTCCTTATAAAAAACATACTACTATACTATCTTACAATACATAAAGAAATCATATAAGAAATTTACTACTAAAAACGATATAGACATTGCCATCATTAAATACATAATTCTAGCTTGAGTTATTCTAGATTGTTTAAAAAATCTATTTAAATCTAATCCTTCCATTGCCCATATAGTGAGTGGAAAAATAATTACATATAATATAACCTTAATCATATTCGTATTCTATTATTTGTTCAACCCTATTTCTATATACAGGATCTTCCATGTTTTCTTCAGCACTTAAAAATGCATCTACTATTTTTATATTTTCTTCTATATCAGTATTACCAGATAAAGCAATTACATTTACAAAATCTCTTTCTTTTCCATGAATTGCTTCATCTACAGAGTTAACTTTTCCACATCTAACACCTTTTACTTTATTACAAGCAATAGATATCCCTATAGCACTCCCACAAATAGCAATCCCATAATCTACTTCTTGACGAGATACAGCTTCACCAAGTATAAAACCATATGTTGTATAATCAACTCTTCCTTCCCCGTTAGTCCCATAATTAACAACAGTATAACCCTTATCAGTTAAATATTTTGTCAATTTATGTTTAGTTTCTATTCCTCTATGATCGTTAGCTATCCCAATTTTCATTTTTTACTTCCTCTCTTCATATTAAATAATGTTTTTAAATTACCGTTGAAATAATGTATTACAAAATATATTCCAAAACTTAATACTCCAAATAATAAAAGTATTGGTATTTGTATAATCCTTCCATCTAAATTAGTTGGTATAACTAGTTTTAAAAGTGTGATTACTACTTCAAACACTAACCAAGAAATTACATAACTAGGTAATTTTTCTCTTGTTTCTTTAAAACTAAATCCATATTTTTTATTAAGTACTGTTAAAGATATAATTATTGATACACTATAACCTATCATTGCAGCAAGTACTGCTCCATAACTAGGTTCATATCCTAATTTATCTACAAGTAACATCATTGGTACATCAAGTACTGTATTAAGTAATAAGCCTATAAATACTGTAGTTATTACTAATTTATATTTACTTAAACCTTGTAATGTATTTACAACTATTGTATATAAACCTCCAAATAGTGCGTAGAATACATATACTTTAAAAACTATAGGTCCATAGAAACTTTCCCCATAGAATAAAGTCCATACAGGCTCAGCTAAGAATGACAAAAATAAAGTAGCTGGAACAAGTATAAATAATACATATTGTAGTGCTTTATTAAATTTACTGTCTACATCTTTTTTATTACCTTTAGTATAGCTAGATACTATATTAGGTATTAAACTAGTAGCTAATCCAGTTATAACAGCAAGTAATATATTATTAAGTTTTACTCCCCAAGTTGTAAATACACTAACAACTGATTCAGTTGTACTCGCACTAAAACCTAATATATCATTCATTGTTCTTGATATTAATATCATATCTACTGTATTATAAAGATTATAAATTAAACTTATTATAATAAATGGTATTGAATATGTAAGAATCTTCTTTACTATTTCTTTCTTACTTATTTCTTTTTCATCTTTTACATCATCACTTGGAAGTAATTTAGACTTCTTAATTTTTACTTTTAAATATATATAAGCAACTATACCACCAAAGAATGCTCCACTGACAGATATTCCTATAGCAGTTCTCATCTCTGTACCAAACACTCTTAAAGCAAAATAACTACCTATAAGTATTACACCAACTCTAACTATTTGTTCAAGTATTTGACTTATACTAGTTGGTTCGATATATTTATGTCCTTGTAAAAATCCTTTAGTAACACTTAAGAAAGGTATAATAAGTATTGCGAATGATATCATTCTTATTACAAAAGCAATATCACTTATCGTATTACCACCTGTCGCATCCCCTATTATTAGTTTACCTATTGATGGTGCGAATATAAATAAAAGCAGAAATATTGCTACTGATAATACTGATATTATTTTCAAAGATAAATTATATGTATCTTTTACAGCTTTCTTATAATCTAAAGCAATATATTCACTAGTAAGTTTACTAATTGCAAAAGGAAAACCTGCAGTAGATACAGCTAAAAATAAACTATAAATATTGTAAGCATACCCGTATAATGCGCCACCTTGTTCTCCTATTATAGCATTAAAAGGTATAACATATAATAAACCTATTACTTTAACAATTACTATTCCTAAAGTAGCTATTAAAGCTCCTTCAATTAAAGAGTTTTTCTTCATCTTTTTCATATCGCACCTCTATAATATATATTATACTATTTTTTATATCTTTTAACAAGACATTATCAGTTGTAAAATCTATCTGTTTAAGGTATAATAATTAAAGAAAGAATGTGATGATATGTATACATTTACAAGTAATTTAGAAAAAAAAGAATATGATATATTTGTTGAAAACTATCCAATGGCTAGTTTCATGCAGGAATATGAATGGGCTAATATAAAAGATAATTGGGGTAACTTTCATTGTGGACTTTATAAAGATGACAAGTTAGTTGCAGTTTGTATGATATTAGTTAAAACTGTTTTTAAAAACATTAAATTATTTTACATACCTAGAGGTTATTTAATTGATTTTAACAATCTTGAAGACTTAAAAGAAATGACTAATCAAATAAAAATTTTAGCAAAACAAAATCACGCATATGTAGTTAAAATTGATCCTAATTTTTGTATAAGTGATAATAGTTTTAAAGATGAAGAAGTTGAACATAACTATTCAAAAGATTATGAAATTAAACATAATAATCTTATTAAATTAGGTTATAAACATACGGGAATTAATAAAGATTTGCACACTAATCTTCAACCTCAATATAATATATTCACTCCTATGTGCGATATTAACTCTAATATTTTAACTAGCGATGAAGTTTTAAAAACATATGGAAGAATTAAATCTTACTGTGGTAATTATCACACAAAAAGAGGTATTTCTTTTGAAATAACTAATGATATTAATAGAGTTGATGATTTAGTTAATCTTTTAAAACAAACAGAAAAAAAACAAAATATTAATCTTAGAAATAAAGAATATTTTGTTAAAATTATGAAAAACTTTAAAGATTCCGCATATTTAGTTTTTGGAAATATTGATTTAAATAAGTATCTAGACTATTTAAAAGAAAGCAAAGGTAAAGATGAAGCTATAGAAGAAGTAAATAATTTAATAAAAGAATATGGTAGCACTATGATTCTTTCTACAGCACTTATATTACTGCCTAAAAACAAAAAAGGTATTAGAACAAGTGAATATTTATATGCGGGAAATAGTTTATATTTAACAAACTTACATGTATCTGTAGGATTAGTATTTGAAATAATTAAATTTTCTATTGAAAATAATTGTCACTACTGTAATTTAGGTGGTGTAGATGGAAACCTAAATGATAGATTAACAACATTTAAACAAAGATTTAATGGTAGAATTATGGAATTTGCAGGTGAATATGACCTACCTACTTCTTGGGTTTATTATCCTATTAAAATATTCTATCCATTATTAAAAAAATTATACAAGCTAATAAAAAGATAATCACTGGTTATCTTTTTTTAATTCTACTAAAGGCAATTTATACATATTAGCAAGTTCTATTGCTTTCATATATTTATCAATATTACCATCATTTATGTAATAAACTGCTTCTACTTTTGTTTTAAATCCGTTTAAAGCTATTCTATTACATACTTTAAAGTTCATAAATTCTTGTTCTAATTGTAATGGAGTTTTTAAATTAGACATATCATCATAATCTTCAACACTCATTATATCTTCATTTTCTGTAATATATAATATATTATCATTATATCCACATATAAATCCTATTTGATAATCTTCATAATCATCTACTCTATTTATTTCTTTTTTAGTTATTAATATAGTTTGTTGTCTAGGATCTACAAACTGATTATTAGAACAGATAAAATAGTAATCTTCTTTTGGATTAAACTTATAAACATCTGTTATAGTTTCTTTCCATATGTTTCTAACAATTAGGCCTAACTCTTTATTCAATTCCCTTAAATCACAATCAGGCTCTTTTATTTTATGAAAAATATATTCTATTATATTTTTACTTTCATCATCTAAATTATCCATATAATTAGCAGTTATATAATCTAAAGATTTCTTTAAATTTTTAGAACCTACTTTTTCATATATGAACTCTTCTTCTTTTTCTTTATCTATTATTTCTTGAATAAATAATTCTTCGAAATTAACAATATAAGCTTTAAATCTTAATTCATCACTCAATATTTCAAAGGTTTGCTTAGCATTATCATAACTTGTATCATCATAAGCAATTAACTTATTACAAAAATCTTTAAAGTTTTCAAACTCTTCAATATGTTTACTTCTATCTGGCATTATATCTTCTAAATATTGAATTTGTTCTTTATATTTTAATATTTCTTCATCTATTTTTTTATTTAATATTTCTAATTTATCTTTTTTATCTAAACTAGCTTTTCTTTCTTCTTCTATATTTAAAAGTCTTAAAATTTCATTTATATACTCTTCTCTTTTTGTTTGATTTTTTAAATCTTCATACACATCATTTGTAAAATTAGCACTGAACATAACTAAATTATTATATTTATCTAATAATTCTTTTTTTATTTCTTCATCAACATTTAAAGATTTAAAATAATTTATACTAAATTTCGATTGCTTTTCTTCATTACTTTTAGTTATTTGTTTTAAATATGCATTTATTACTCTATCCAATCTATCTTTCCTTCTATATATATTATCTAAAAGGATTTTAATATTATTTGATTCATTTAAATCTGCAGTTAATATTTTTTTAGCATCTATATAACTATATAAATCAAACATATCTTCTAAATATTCATATAGATTATCAGGTAAATCTTCATATTTTAAAGTATCTATATCGTGATATCTCTTATGATTTTCATCTCTTAATTTCGTTAATTTAATTGACTCTTCAAATTCATCTTGCGAATCTTCTGTCCCTATTATTTGATATAACATTTCTATATCTTTATTTAAATCTATATCAGTAAAATAATCACTAAAAAAGGCATTAGTATTATCTAATGTTTGATTGTTTTTAACATTTTCCATAGCAACACCTCTTTATTCTATAAATATTCTACCACATTAATTATTTTTTTACAATAAAAGAAGATAATTATTCATTATCTTCTAAAGATTTTATTAGTTCATCTTTTTTCATTTTACTAGCATTTTTTATGTTTTTTTCTTTAGCTAAATCTTTTAGTTCTTCAACTGTTAAATCTGAAAGTGTTGCTTCTTTATAATCAGTTAAATCAGTTTCACCATCTTCATCTGGCATACATCCATTTTTTACTAAATAATCAATTTGTTCTTTAGTAATAGTTTCGTGTTCTAAAAGTGTATTAGCAATTAAATCTAGTAAATCTCTATTGTCTTTTAATATTTTTTGAGTTTTTTCATAGCACTCATTTATTATTTTTCTTTGAGCTTGGTCTATTTCAAAAGCAACTTGGCTAGAGAAATTACGGCTCTTATTATAATCCCTACCTAAGAATACACTTGATTCTTGGTGTTCAAATTGAATTGGACCTAAATCACTCATACCGTATTCTGTAACCATTGAACGGGCTATTTTAGTAGCCTTTTCAAAGTCATTGTGTGCGCCAGTTGTTACTTCTTTAAATACTATTTCTTCAGCAACACGACCACCTAATAAACCGCTTATTGTTTCTAACAATTCTTTCTTAGTAGAAAGGAATGTTTCTTCACGTGGTAACATTAAGTTATATCCACCAGCTTGACCTCTTGGTATAATAGTTATTTTTTGTACTTCATTAGCACCTTCTAACTTAATACCAACAACAGCATGCCCAGCTTCGTGATAAGCAACAAGTCTCTTTTCTTTTTCAGTATATTTCTTAGTAACCTTAGCAGGTCCCATCAATACTCTATCATGAGCTTCATCAATTTCAGCCATTGTTATAGCATTTTTCTTTCTTCTAACAGTAAGTAACGCAGCTTCATTAAGTAAGTTTTCTAAATCAGCTCCACTAAATCCTACAGTTCTTTTAGCTATATTTTCTAGTTTTACACCTTTAGCAAATGTTTTACCTTTAGCATGTACTTCTAATATTTCTTCTCTACCTTTAACATCTGGTAAATTAACAGTAATTTGTCTATCGAACCTTCCAGGTCTAAGTAAAGCTGGATCTAGTACGTCAGGTCTATTTGTAGCAGCTATAACGATTATACCTTCGTTAGCCCCAAATCCATCCATCTCAGTAAGTAATTGATTTAGAGTTTGTTCTCTTTCATCATGTCCTCCACCAAGGCCAGTTCCTCTTTGACGTCCAACTGCATCTATTTCATCTATAAATATTAAACAAGGTGCATTTTGTTTTGCTTGTTTAAACATATCTCTAACTCTTGAAGCACCTACACCTACAAATAGTTCAACAAAGTCAGAACCACTTATAAAGTAGAAAGGAACATTAGCTTCACCAGCAACTGCTTTAGCAAGTAATGTTTTACCAGTTCCTGGAGGACCAACTAAAAGTACTCCTTTAGGTATTCTAGCACCCATTTTTTGGAACTTCTTAGGTTCTCTTAAGAAATCAATAAGTTCTTGTACTTCTTCTTTTTCTTCAGTTAAACCTGCAACTTTATCAAATTTAACTTTATCTTTATCACTAGTAAGACGAGCTCTACTTCTTCCAAAATCCATAGATTTATTTGCTCCACCCATTTGTTTGGCAATAAAGAAGTATCCTACACCAAGTAATAACATAATTGGTAATACATTTACTAAGAATAATACAAACCAACTAGATCCTGGATCTTTAGTAACCTTAACTTCTACTCCTTTGTATTCTTTTCCAGTTGCTTCTATTTCTTTTTTATTTTCTTCTTGTATATCATATATTTGTCTTAATGTTTCTTCACTATAAGTTGCAGTAGCAACAAATGATTCATTTTCATTATATCCATCAAGTTTACCTGTTATAGAATATACACCTTGACTACTATTTGGAGTAATTGTTAGCTCAGTTACTTTATTATTATCTAATTCTTTTAAGAATTCACTATAAGTTAAATTATTAACTTTAGTATTTAAAATATTTATAAAGTAAAATACTCCTAATATTATTGCGAATAAAAATATATATGAAAATAAACTTCTTTTAACAACTCTCTTGTCCATTATATCTCTCCTTTAATCATACTTTAATATTATATCATATTTTCCTTGTTTTTTCATGTCAAAATTAGATTTTTTTACTCCAGGTATCCAAATTATTTCACCATTATCATCAGTCACAATAGGATAACTATCCCTTAATTCCTTTGATATCTTAGAGTCTGTGAATATGTCACTAACTTTCTTAGTACCTAACATATTCTTTACACTCATTCTATCTCCTGATTTATAGTTTCTAACATGAAAAGGCAATTTTATATCTTTACTATTTAAATGAATTACATAGTTACTAGTTAACTTTGTTTCATTATCAACTACAATCTTTTTACCATTAGGTAATTCTATATAATCTGTAAATTTATATTCATAATCTTCAATTTTTTTTAATTCACTTACCTTAAACTTATTATATTCTATTATACCTTTTTTATTATGTGGTAAATCAAATATAGTATTTATATTACTTTCTAAAAATTCAAGAATAATATTCATATGTTTATTATTTATCAAAATAATATCATCTTTATAAATATTTTTTAAATACTTTTCTAAAATATTTATTTTAATTATTTTATCTAACTCATTAAACTTATCAATTATAATAGATTCATTAATTACTATATCTTTATATTTCTTTTCTGTTTCCTTTACTATAAAATCATTAGCCATCAATAACTTTTCATTAAAATCAATAAACTTTAAATGTACATTACTATTCTCATTTTTTAATTCAGGTAATATATTTTTTCTATATCTATTTCTAGTATATTTTGTATCTCCATTTGACATATCAACCGCATACCATATACCTTTTTTATCTAACTCTTCAACTATTTCTTGTTTAGTTAAATAAATTAGTGGTCTTGCGATTTTATAACCTCTGTCATATGAAATACTTTCGAATCCAGCATACCCTTTTAAATTAGATCCCCTAGTTAATCTCATTAAAACAGTCTCAATTAAATCATCTCCATGATGCGCTGTAAAGAGAGTGTCAGCCTTATACTTACTAACAACTTCATCAAAAAAGTCATATCTAATTTTTCTAGCTACTTCTTCACTAAACTTACCATTAGGATATTCTTCTATTTTTTTCATGTCAAAAATTAAATCGTTCTCATTACAAAACTTTTCTATTTCTATAGCTTCATAATCACTTTCTTTTCTCAAATTGTGATGTACATGAGCAACCACTATTTTTAGATTCGTTTTTTCTCTTAAATTTATTAAAATATCTAAAAGTAACATTGAATCTGGACCACCACTAACGGCAGCCACAATAGTTGAATTATTTATATTTAATTTTTCTATAAACTTATACACATAGTTCATAAAACCACCTGTTAAATATTGTATTATAAAATCCCATTTATATCAAGGGTTATATGTGATAATTAGATGAAATTTCTGTGAATAAAAATAACTGTTATTCTTTTTAACAGTTATTTGTGATATGACTCATTATTATTTATTTTAAATGTTCTATATATTTGTTCTAATAAATTAACTCTAAATAATTGATGTGGAAAAGTTAATTTAGAAAAAGATAATTTATAATTACTTCTACTTTTAATATCTTGATGAAGTCCATTAGATCCACCAATTATGAAAGTAATATTTGAATTAATATTAAATATACTATCTAATTTTTTAGCAAATTCAACACTGCTTAACATATTACCTTCTATTTCTAAAGTAATTACAAAATCCTTAGAATCTATATATTTTTCAATCAATTCTTTTTCTTTTAAAAGAGAGATTTCTATACTAGAATTATCTATATCACTTACTTCAATTATTTCAAGTTTAGTGTATTTAGATAATCTTTTTTTATATTCTTCTATAGCTTCTTTCAAATATTTTTCTTTTATTTTTCCTACACAAATTATTTTTATCATAATTCTATTAACTCCGTCATTTCATTTTGTCTAGCTATCATAATATTATTAAAATCAATATTTTTTCTATCTAATGTTTCTTTTAAAGTTTCTAACGCTAAATCTTCAGTATTATTTTGTTCACTTATGTGAGCAAGTATTACATACTTAGTATTATCACTTATTAACCTACTTAAATAATAAGCAGAATCCTTATTAGATAAATGGCCTTTATCACTCAATATTCTTATCTTTGTATGATGTGGATACTTAGGATTATTCATGAGTTTTTCCACATCATGATTACTTTCAAATACATATAGATTTTTATTCTTTATATAATCAAAATTACTTTCATTTATATAACCTGTATCTGTTATATGAACCATAGAAGTATCATCTTCTTCTATTACATATCCTTTTATATCATCTACATCGTGTGATAATCTTATTGATTTTATTTTAATATCACTATCTATATTTATTTCTTCTTCACTACTAATGTTTTCTATTTTTATGTTAGATTCTTTTAATATTTTTTCTGATATATATACTAGTGGATTATATTTTTTTGAAAAAACTTTTATTCCAGCAACGTGATCTATATGAGCATGTGTCACTAAAACTATATCTATATCTTCTGGGTTTACCCCAATAGACTTTAAACTTTTTTCAACATATAAGGAACTTGTACCTATGTCTATTAATATTTTATGATTCTTTGTTTCAACATAGGTACAATTACCTTTACTTCCACTTGATAAAACACATACTTTCATCGATAATATTTTAACGGATTAGTAGCACAAGAATATCTAGCACATGTTCTTATTTCATAATGAAGGTGTGGTCCCGTTGCCCATCCAGAATCCCCTACATAACCTATTGTTTGCCCACGAGAAACTGTACTTCCAACTGATATATTAGGAGCAAAGCCTTTCATATGAGCGTATACAGTGTAATAACCATTATTGTGATTTATAATTATATGATATCCATAATTATACACATATTCCATAGTTTGAATAACTCCATTATTTGCAGCATATACCTTAGAACCATAACCTGTACCAGCTATATCTACTCCTGAATGGAAGTTTCCTTCTCCAAATACTTGTAATCTATAACCATAATATGACGAGAAAGTATAACCACTATCAGTTGGCCATCCCCAAGAAGCTGTACTACCTACATTTGGAACATATTTAGTACCTATTTTTATAACCTTAGGAACAGAACTCTTTAATGTTTCTTTACCTGCAGGATCTACATAATTAATTTCACCATTTATACTTTTTACATTTTGAGAAACTCGTTCTAAACCATTTTCCCCTTCTTGAGCAATTACAACACTTCCTTGAGTAAGCGTTTCATCATGTTCTTCTACTATTTGGAATTCTGTTTCTTTATCTACAACTTCATATGTTTCTACTACTATATTTATTTTTGGATCAATTGTAGATATTTTAACATCTGTACCAGCAACTAGCATATTATTTCTACTAGTATATTGCGTATTGAATATTAAAAATTCTTGAACACTTATTTGATTTTCAAAAGCAAGTGACTCTATAGAATCCCCTGTTTTTACTTTCACAGTTTTTTCTTCAAACTTATCACCATACAATAAATAAGCCGACAAATCAGTTGAATCTGTATAAATAGTTTCTTCTACAGGAATATTAACAGCTTTATAAGTTATTTCTTGTTCTACATAAATATTTTCTATTATAGATCCCGTAGTAGTAATTTTATCTTGCTTGTCCATTTTATATTTTTTATATTCTTCATCATCTACAAAAATTGTTATTACATCTTCTATAGCTTCATAAAAAATATTTGTATCTATAGTATAGATTTCAATATCTTCTATATTTTCATTTGTACTTTTTATTATAAACTTATATCCAGATACTGTACTGGATTTTTTAGACATTATCTTTTTGTAGGCTTCTTCTACCTGTAAAATATCAGTATGATAAGTATATACTTTTTTTATTTCTGTTCCTGATGGAACATATACATCTTCTACGTGCTCATAAATATTATTCTTATGGACATATAATCTCATATCAGATATTTCGTTATTAGTTAAATTATATAATTTTTCTTTTTTATAAAAGTTTAAATTATCTAAATCAATATCACTTAAATTAAAAATTGACTTATTAGCTATTAAATAATTTACTTTATCTACCACAGTATAATTTTCTACATTAATACTAGCTTCATACCTTTTAAAAGTATCAATAGCATCTAGTTTTAAAGAATACTCTTTTATATTTTTTCTTATTGTTTCTGCTTGTTTATTTATATAATCTTGTAACTCTTCTTTGGATTCAATCAAACCAATTAATTCATTATCAAGATATACTTGATAGTATGTATTTGGTTGTCTTACATTTTTATGCCCAAAACCGAATAAAAGTACTGTTAACGATATCAAAAATATAAAAAAGTATGTACTTATTTTTTTCATAACTCACCTAATTTTCTTCTTTTACTTTAGCAACATTTACAAATGTACTAGTACCCCTCTGAAAAATAAGTGGAACATCTGCTAAAGGACCATTACGATGTTTCCTTATAACAAATTCCATCAAACTGTTTTCTTTCTCTCTTTCTTCATCTGAGCAATGTAAGAAAGCAACAATGTCGGCATCTTGTTCTATCGCTCCAGACTCTCTTAAGTCACTAAGCATAGGTTTTTTATCAACCCTTTGTTCAATACCACGAGAAAGTTGTGATAATGCAATTACCGGAACATTTAATTCCATCGCCATTGTTTTAAGTGCTCTTGAAATATCTGCAACTTCTTGTTGTCTATTAGCACCATTTTTACTACTACCTTGAATTAAAGTTAAGTAGTCGATTACAACTATATCAAGTCCACTAGGACTAGTAGCAAGTTTTCTACACTTGCTTCTAATTTCTCCTACTGTTTGACCAGCTGTATCATCTATAAAAATGTTTGTATTAGAAAGTCTACTTATAGCTTCATTAACTCTTTTCCAATCTGAGTGCCCTAAGTTACCAGTTTTAAGTTTAGATCCTTCTATTTGTCCTACACTAGATAACATACGAGTTGCAAGTTGTTCAGCACCCATTTCCATATTGAATAGAGCAACTGTTTTCTTACTATTGATTGCTATATTAGTAACAAAGTTAAGAGCTATAGCAGTTTTTCCCATACCTGGACGAGCAGCTATAATTATTAATTCATGTGGATGGAATCCACTAGTCAATTTATCTAATTCATAATATCCTGTTGGTATACCAGTAATATCACCTTTATTAGCAGCTAATTTTTCTAAGTCTGCTTGAGTCTTATATAATACATCTTGAATACTCTTAAACTCAGTACTTCTAAGACTTTTAGATACATCAAATATTTTCTTTTCTGCTTCTTCTATTACTTCACTTATGTTATTAGAAGTATTATAACTATTTGTAATAATAGAAGTTGCTTCATCAATAAGTCTTCTAAGTATAGCTTTATCTTCAACTATTTTAATGTATTGATCTATATTAGCTGCACTTGGTACACTTTCAATTACTTCAGTTAAATATTCTATATCTCCAACAATTTTTAACCAGTTTCTATTATTTAACTCATCAGCTACAGTAGTTAAATCTACTACTCCACCTCTAGCATCTATTTCTTTTATACATTCAAATATTTTAGCATGATTATCTAAATAAAACTCACTACCATTTAATAATTCTAATGCTTTTTGAAGTGCTTTTTTAGTTAAAAACATTGAACCCAATACAGATTGTTCAGCATCTATATTATGAGGTATTTCTCTATTCATACTTCACCTACTTCTTTAATTCTATTTTTAGTTTAGCAACCACCTTTTTATGTAATTCTATATCTACAGTATGAAATCCTAAAGAACTAATAGAACCATCTATCTTTATTTGTTTTTTATCTATTTCATAACCTTTACTTTTTAATTCTTCTACTATTTGTTTTGCACTAATACTTCCAAAAACTCTGTCTTGTTCTCCAGTTTTTACTTTAAAAGTAATAGTTAATTTTTCTATTCTCTTTTTTATTTCTTCACATTTTTTTATTAGGTTTAATTCTTGCTTCTCTTTTTCTTTATTTTCTCTATCTAATCTATCTACACTATTTGTTGTAGCAAGTACTGCATCACCTTTATTTATTAAGAATGTTCCATATCCATCTTTAACATTTAAGATATCTCCACTTTTACCTTGTTTCTTAACATCTTTTAATAAAATTATTTTCATGCCTAACCTCCCTTAAAGTCTATTTATATTATACTATAAAAAAACTAATATTAAAAGAAAATTATTCATTTATATAAGAAAAAAATTTAATGCACTTTTAATACATTAAATTGTTTTAATTTTATGACTTTCAGCAAATTCTTGTAAATCTCTTCCACATACTATTTGACCTAAATATTTTTTTGTTTGTGTTATTTTTCCATCAAACACCATATTTATTTGGTAAAGAGCGAAATGTGTATTTTTAACATCGCTAATTGCATCATCTTTAGCAAGTTCAGGAGTTTCAAAATCTCTTATCTCTAAAGTTTTACCATCTTCTCCACCATAACTATAAGTTCTAAAATAAACAATTTCTCTCATTTTATATCTCCTTACTTATTATATCTATAATTTCTTGTTTAACTTCTTTTAAAGTTTTATCTTTGATTTGTGTTGCAGCATTGGAACTATGTCCACCACCGCCCATTTTCTTCATAGGTTCACTTACATCTATTTCTCCTAAAGATCTAGCACTTATACCTATACATTCATCTTCTAGTTTACCTATTACAAATGATGCTTCTACATCTTCAAAATTAAGTAATTCTTCAGCTATTTCAGCAAGATCTTTAGTAGTTAAAGTTTTATTGATAACACACATAGCAATATTATCAGTTACCATAAAACTTCCACCTATATGAGTAGCTCTTTTTAAATAATCTTCTTTTGATTCTTTTAATAACTCTTGTTTAAGTATAGAATCAGCCCCCATTTCCATTAGAGTTGAAGCTGCTTCATATGTCCTACTAGTAGTTTTAAGATTAAATCCATTAGTATCTATTTCTATACCAGCAAGTAATACACTAGCAATTACATTATCTAAATCTATATTTACATATTCAGCATAATAAGTTATTAACTCACTCATACTAGATAAATTAGAATCCATATACGTAAATATAGTATCTTTTATATATTTTTTGTTTTTGATATGGTGGTCTAAAACAACTACATCATATTCATTTATTAACTTAGGATATTCTAATCTTTCTTCTATATGTGTATCAGTTATAATTACTAAAGTTTTACCATCGATTTTCTTATAACTTCTTTCATTAACACACACTACATCTTTTTCCATTTTATCAAATGTTTGTCTTATATTATTGTTATACTTTTCTAAATGCTTATCATTTAAAAATACATATGCTTTTTTACCAAACGATTCTATTATCTCACAAAGACCTAAACTAGATCCTAATGAATCTAAATCTGGATCTTTATGACCCATTATTATAAAACTATCATACGCATTTATTATTTCATTTAACTTTTGAAATAAGTGTTCCATAGTATCACCTATTACAATTATACACTAATTTTTTTAAATTAAAAAGGTCTTATCGACCTTAATTAATTTTTTCTATTTGTTCTATTGATAATCCTGTTACTTTAGAGATAAAGTTTATATCTGCATGTTCTTTTTTCATATTTCGTGCTATATTTAAAACACCCTGTTCTATACCCTATTCAATACCTTGTTCAATACCTTGTTTCAATCCTTTAGCTAATCCTTTTGCCAATCCTTCTGCTTCTGCTTCTGCTTTTTCTAATTTCTCTTGTTCTTCATCTAACCTTGTTTGTATTATTGATTCTTCTATTTGTTGTTTATGCCACTCTGCATCATATGCACCTAATATTTCTTCATCATCACTAAAGTCTTCTACTTTCTTTAATATCTCTTCCATATTTACATCTCCCTTTGTTATATCTTTCGCAAGGTCTATATCTTCTATTTCTATTAATCCTATAAACTTATCTTTATAGTCTAACTCTCTTGCGCTTTTATTATAACACTTTTCTACATAATATGGAAGTTCTACTATTACTATTTCTATATCTTCTGTTAGTATTTCATACTTTTCTATTTCCATTAGTTTATATCTTTCTATTAGTCTCACATGCTTACCTTCACAATCTATATTTATTTGTATATATTTTTTTAATCTTTTATATGTACTTCCTTTTTTCAATTCTTGACCTATATTTTTAAATAAATATCTTAAGTTTCTAGCTATTAAATATTTATTTACATTTGTATTCATTTCTATTCCTATTTGGGTATTATCTTCTAATTCTACTATTAAATCTACTATTGTTCTTTTATCATAATACGAGCTCCCTATTATTTCTGGATTTAATATTGTTATATTTTTAGGGTTTATATCTAGTAGACATTCTAATAATTTTTCTAGTGACATTAAATCATCTTTATCTCCAAATACTTTTTTAAACATTAAATCAAACTTAAGTGGTACTAATCTTTTTTCTTTTTCAATTATCATTTTCTTACATCCCTTCATATATATCATTCTACATAACTTTCTTATTTCCTTTTTTTTCATGAAAAAAA
>CALVVM010000052.1 GCA_944363855.1 uncultured Bacilli bacterium | reverse complement strand
TACTTAAAAAATAATTATAAATATATCTAGAACATCCAAAACTTTTTTCTATTAATTCTATTTGCTTATCATTTGGATATAATCTAAATACATATCCTTTCATTATTTTTTCCATATACCAAACTCCCTTTAGTTTTAATGTATAAACATTATATCAAAAGAACATTTGTTTGTAAATAGAATTTGTGGGAAATTTTTGTGAAATTACCAAGCACTTTCCTATTATATAAAAAAAGGATTTTCATCCTCTTTAATTATTACGCATTACTCTTAAAACGATAAATTTTAATTTATCCTTTATATAAATAAAAAGTAGGACATAATCCTACTTTATTTCGATATATTTCTTTTCTGGTTCTTCTGATTCTTCTTTTGGAACAGTGATACTTAAAATACCATTATCCATTGAAGCTTTAATATCATTCATTTCTACTTTATCTCCTACATAGAAACTTCTAGTAAATGAACCATAATGTCTTTCTTTTCTTATATAATTCTTTTCTTTTTCTTCAACTTCGTTATTATTTTCAGCGCTTATTGTTATATACCCTTTAGATAATTCAATTTTAACATTTTCCTTTTTTATACCAGGCATTTCAATTTCTAAAGTATATTCATTTTCTCCTTCTTTAATGTCAGTTTTCATTATTTCTTTATGTTTTGATTCATTAAAGAACGGATCATCAAAGAAACCTCCAAATATATCGAAATCATTTTTTCTTGGCATTAACATCATATATATCATCTTCCTTTCAAATTGCGTAGAGCCTTTTTAGGTAGCGCATAATTAATTATTAACACCTGTAAGATCATTTTCTCTTACATATTAGTTATACCACTTTTAATCAGCACTGTCAATATGTAAGTGCTAATTAACTTGTTTTTATAAAAAAAATTAAAGACAAAACTTATTTTCATTAAAGTTTACATCATAAAAAAAGAATATTTATCTCTTTGCTTAAATTTCTCATATATTAAACTCCTCGTATAATAGTTTTTGTAAGTGAAAAATCACTTATATTAACTATTTTTTATTCTTTTTAATTTTTGCTTATTAATCTCTTTTTCTTTATCTAATTTTTTATCCATTTTTAATAATTTTTCTTGTTGTTTTAATATCTTTGATTCTAATGTTTCTAGCTTTTCTAACATAGAATTATACTCTGGTAATATATTATCATATTCAGAATATGTATATTTAAAGTTAGATTTTAATTTTTTTATTTCATTTAAAGAGTCAGATAAAATTAAATTAGTATACTCTACCTTGTCTTTAACTTGTTCTATTTGTTTAGAAATATCTTCATATCTATAATTAACTACTATTTTCTCTTTTGTTTCTAAACTTCTATTCATTTCTTTTAGAGCTTTATTAATTAATGTTGAACCTAAAGAAATACCAAATAATTGTTTCCCAGTAAAAGGTAAAGTAAGTATCCCACCAGCTATTCTAAGTACTGAACCAAGTATATCTCTTTTACCTATAACTTCTATTTTTTTACTTACATCTTTTTCAAAAAATGAAGCTTTTTCATACATATCATCTACTATTTGTTGTTGACATTTTATTTCATTATTTAAATTTTCTTCTAAAGAACTTAATTCATTTATTTTAATTTTTGATTTATTAAATTTAATTTTTACTTGTTTTTGTTCTTCTTTTGTTTCTTCTATATTAATACCAACATTTTTATTTTCTTCTACTATTACAGTTATACTATCTATCTTACTTATTTCTTTTTTACAAACTTTAAGCATCATTTCCATTTCATTTAATTTAGCCACACTCTTATAATCATCTATTGTATCTATTAGTTTAATACTTTCTAATATTGAAAATTCACCTAAATCATATTTTTCTTTAATAGCATCATATTGTAATTTTAATTTAGTTACTTTTTCTTTTAATCTATTATATCTTTCTTCTAATTCTTTAATATCTTTATTTTTTTCTTTAGACTCTCTTTTTATTATTTTTAATTCATATTCTATATCACTTATGTTTTCAATACTTTTCTTTATAAATGCATCTACTTCTTTTAATATAACTATTTCATCTTTAGTTTTTTTTATTTCTTTTTTTAAATCTACTTTTTCATCTAACTCACTACTTTTAGTTTCTATACTATCAAGTTCCAAATCTATATTATCTATACCTTTTTTATTATTAATTTTAAAATTAACAGTAAACTTTATTTTTTCTAATTCTGCTTTATCTTTTAAATCTAAAATATCTATATTTTCTTTTTCTTGAAAATATTTTAAATCATATAAATAATTTTCTTGTTTTGTTTTATTTTCTATTGTATAGTTTTCTTGTTTTAATACTTTTTTTCTATATCTTAATCTATAAAGCATACTAATTAGTCTATCTTTTATAGATCCTTTAGCTCCCCTGTTTCCATTCATAAAACCACCACCTAGATTATACCACAAAATAATAAAAAGTACTATTTCTAGTACTAATTAAATTTACCTATTTTATTAAGCGGGAATATTCTTAATGTAGTAGTCCCTACTATATCTTCTTTTTTTATTATACCTACTGTATAATCTCTACTATCTCTAGAATATTTTCTATTATCTCCCATAACAAAATAACAATCATCAGGAAGTTTATCTATATTATAAATTTCTTTTAGTGAAAAGTCATTTGTTCTTGATGGTGCGACATCTTTTATAACTTCTCCATTTATATATAACTGATTATCTTTATATTCTATAGATTCTCCTGGTAACCCTATTATTCTTTTTACTAATTTAGATGTATTACCATCTACTTCAACATCAACTACTACTACATCAAATCTTTCATAACTTCTATCAAGTTTATTTAATATGAGTATTTCTCCGTTCTTGAGTGTTGAATCCATAGATGTTCCATCTACTCTAACAGGAGTAGCAATAAAAGTTCTAAAAAGAACTACTACTACAACTATTACTACATAAGGATATAATTCTTTTAATTTTTTTTTCATAGTATCACCTTAACAAAAATAAGGCTAAAAGCCTTACTCTTATACTCTTTCTTTAATTTTTGATGTTTTAGAAGACTTTCTAATATAACCTAATTTAGCTTGTCTTACTTTACCTTTTCTAACTACAGTTATCATGTCAATTCTTGGTGAATTAACTGGTAAAGTTTTTTCAACTCCAACATTTCCTGAAACTTTTCTAACTGTAAAAGTTTTACTTATTCCAGAACCTTGGATAGCCATAACTAAACCTTCGAAAGCTTGAATTCTTGATTTCTTTTTACCACTTGCATCAGTTTCATCGATTTTAATATCAACTCTAACTGTGTCTCCAACTCTGAACTCTGGTAAATCAGTTCTGATTTGTTTTTTAGTAATTTTTTCAACTAAATTCACAATGTCACTCTCCTTTATCTAATCTATGATCATGAACAAAAACTTATACAATCAGCGGATCACGTTAATAATAATATCACATTTATTATTAAAAATCAATGCTTTTTATACTTTTTTTATTATATAATTTAAGAATTTTGTATCACTTTTATATTGTTCACTTATCCAACATTTTATAATTTTAAGATTTTCTATATTTTTTTTTAAATCTAAAAACTTTTCTTCATTCATATCATTATAGAATCTACCATTATCTACTCTAGTAGAATCACCATATTTAAAACAAGTATATAATATTGCATTTTGTTTTAAAGCACTAGATATTTTCTTTAATACAACTATTAAATCTTCATTATCTAAATGTAGTAAAGAAGCACATGCAAATACTCCATCAAACTCTTCTTTATAATCAATATCTAAGAAATTTATTTGTTCTACCTCTTTTTTTAATAGAGACTTTGCTATATTACACATTTCATATGAACCATCTATACTTGTAACTTGATAACCTTTATCCATAAAATACTTACTATCTCTACCTGTTCCGCACCCTAAATCTAGTATATGTGACTTACTATTTAAATAACTTAAAAATATATCTGGTATTTCAAAGTTATAATTTTTAGTAAAATCATTTAACCATTGTTCTTTATAACTTTCTATATTATCATCATAATATTTTGGTTCAAGAATTTCTGGTGTGAAGTAAAATTTACATAATCTCTTATAAAATAAAAGAAAAAGCTCATTTTTTAGTATTAAATTTTAAAATGCGCTTTTTTTGCTATTTTTGCTTGTTTTTT
>CALVVM010000051.1 GCA_944363855.1 uncultured Bacilli bacterium | reverse complement strand
ATAATGAAATAGTAAAAATATTATTGTTAACTAATTTAGTTTAAACTATTTGTATACTAAAATATGGACTGTTATATTTAAAAAAGTTTAAATAAAAATCTTTTAAATTAAATAAATTATATAAATGGAAAAAGTAAGTGTCCGAAAAGGACAAAAAAAAGACACATAGAGTTACCCATGATACAATGTAAGTGAGTAAACAAACATTGGAGGTAAAAATAATATAGAAAAAATTGAAAATCTATGTTATACTTAATTAGGATAAGTAATAGTAAACGAAAAAGAATTTCTAACAAATGGGACTGCTTTATATTGAAATAGTTCTCTTTTTTTATTATTATCTTTTTATTTAAAAATATACAAAAAAAAAATTAACAAACTTAATTGTTAATTTTTTGTTTTTATAATGTAATGTTTGTATTTATTCCTATTGGAAGTCCTATTAGATACCATCCAACAATAATAACTATCCATACTAAACTTAATATTAGTATTACTGGCATAATTTTTTTCATTGTACCCATTATACTCATATTTGTATTTTTTTCATATTTATACATAAATCCTATAGCAACTATTAACCATAGATATATTGGTGAGAATAACTTACCAACTGAATCTGCTGCTAAGAATATTGTTTGTGTGAATGATGGAGCTATGTTAGCTCTCATTAGAAGTGGTACATAAATAGGCGCAATTAAGTTCCATTTTTGAACACTCCCAGGTATAAATATTGAAATTAGTACTATTGATAAGAATACTAATATAACAAGTAATACACCTGATATATTTGTTGTTCCTATAAAGTCTATTATATTCGTAGAAATAACTGTTGAGAAATTAGTCCAATCTATTATTTCATTTAATATAGACATAAAGAACAATAATACAAATATATAACCTGTTCCTTCAAAAGTTTTAGTAAGCGCTTTACTATAATCTTCTGTATTTTTTATATTTCTAGAAACAGTTCCATACACAAATCCACATACCATAAGTATTCCTATTATTAAGAACATAAAACCTTGATTTAATGGAGATTCTCCACCAAACAATTTACCTATATATGTTGGTTGTGTTTTATCTAGTAATAATCCTGATTTTGGTAATCCAGGTATTAAACAATATATAAATAATAGAGCTAAACAAATAAATGTTATTAAAGTTGCTCTTGCAGCTTTTTTAGATATATTTAAATTATCTGTTTCTTCATTTCTTGTAAACTTTTTAGAAAATTGTTCTAATACTAATGTACCTGCTACTGTTAGTATCAATGTAGATGTTATAAGCAAGAATATATTAGATAATAATTCATAGTTATATCCAGTTATTATACTTTGTGTAGCTAGTTCTGTTATATCTCCTAATTCATACATTTGATAATTATAAATTATTCCTGTACCATAACCTATTGTTATCGCGATAAACATAGTTAGTACACCTAAACTAGAACTTCTTCCTATATATTTATAAAGAATGCCTGCTAGTGGTAATAAAAGTGCATAACTATAATCACCTATTATTGTAGATATTATACCTACAAACATAACTATTGCAGTTACATATATAGGTTTTATTTTTTTTAGTGGAGTAAATATTTTTTTTAAAAGTCCACTTGCTTCTAGTATTGAAACTGCTATCAAAGATAACAATACAAGCACTAAAGGTTCTAAAGTTTGAAAATTAACTAAAGAATTATTTACTATATGTTTTATTCCTGCAGTACTAAAGAAATTATTTAATACTACAAGCGTAGTTTCAAACGTTCCACCTTCTGTTATATAACCGCTTGCTCCTGTTAAACTAAATATAAAACAAAAGATAGCGACTATAGCACAGAAAAGTATTATTTCTACAATAGGTCCCATTGATCTTCTTTTTCTTTTCACAAATGCCTCCTAATAATTTATTACTTTTTTCAATTTCTTATTGAAATCTATTCTTGGCAACATAATTGATCTCCCACATTTAATACATTTAATTTTAATATCAGCACCTAATCTAGTTACTTCCCATTCATTAGTTCCACATGGGTGCTGCTTTTTCATCATTACTATGCTTCCTAATTTATATTCCTTATCCATTATGTCACCACCTATACTATTCTCTTACATTTAAAACTTCTAGTATTCTATTTAAATCTGCAACATTTGTAAAAGATATTTCTATTTTTCTATCTTTTATTTTTACTTTTGTATCTAATTTTTCTCTTAATAATTCTTCAACATATTTGAAGTCATTGTTAGTTGTTTTAACTTTTCTTTCTATTTTTACTTTTTTAGCTTTATCTTCAGCTTGTTGTTCAAGTTCTCTTACTGGTATTTTTCTTTCTACTATTTGTCTTGCCATTTCAAGTATTTTTTCATTATCTTCTAATTTACTTAAAACACGAGCATGACCCATACTAAGTTTATTAGTTGCTACCATTTCTTGAACTTCTTTTGGAAGTCTAAGTAACCCTAAAATATTAGTTATATGACTTCTACTCTTACCTACTTTTTTAGATAATTCTTCTTGAGTAAGATTTAATTTTTCTATCATAGATTTATAAGCAACAGCTTCTTCTATCGCACTCAAGTTTTCTCTTTGT
Organism: uncultured Bacilli bacterium; assembly: GCA_944363855.1. Classification (GTDB taxonomy): domain Bacteria; phylum Bacillota_I; class Bacilli_A; order RF39; family UBA660; genus UMGS1613. The sequence continues at coordinate 1,377 of CALVVM010000051.1, read as the reverse complement.
AAGTTTTCTAGTAGAGCTATTTCCATCATTTGCTCATCATTTAAATTACGAATGATTGCTGGGATTTTTTCAAGCCCTGCAAGTTTAGAAGCTCTAACTCTTCTTTCCCCTGCAATTATTTCATAACCTTTTATACTTTTTTTAACAATGATTGGTTGGAATACTCCATGTTCTTTAATTGATTCAGCTAAATCATTTAATGCTTCATCATTAAATACTTTACGAGGTTGGTATGGATTTGCTCTTAAATCGCTTAAATTTATATCTATTATTTCTTCATTAGTTGCTGTTTCATAAACTGTTTTTTCAAAACTATTTAAATCTAAGTTTTCATTATTAAATAATTGTTCTAAACCTCTACCTAAAGCTCTTTTCTTAGTTTCCATTTCTCTCAATCACCTCTTTAGCTAAATTGATATATGCTTCTGTTCCTCTACTTCTTGGATCATATGCATGAATTGGTTTGCCATGACTTGGTGCTTCTGAAAGTCTTACAAGTCTTGGTATTATAGTATCATATACTTTTTCTTTAAAATAACTTTTAATTTCTTCTACTACTTCAAGTCCTAAATTAGTACGATTATCAAGCATTGTTAAAAGTACTCCTTCAATATCTAGACTTGGATTTAATTTCTTTTGAGCAATCATAATTGAATTTAACAGTTGCATAATTCCTTCAAGTGCGAAGAATTCACATTGCACTGGAATTATTACTGAATTAGAAGCTGCAAGTGCATTTGTTGTAATTAGTCCAAGTGATGGTGGACAATCTAGAATTATATAATCGAATACTTCTTTTATTTCTCCTAAATATTTCTTTAATTGTAGTTGTGGGACAAACTCTGGGTTTTGTCTAGACATTTCCATAAGTTCCATATCAACACCTGCTAAATTTATTGATGCAGGAATTAAATATAAGTTTTTAAACTTAGTTTTAGCTACAACTTTCTTTACTTCTGCTCTATCTACTAAAAGTTCATATATACTACTTTCCAAATCACCTTTATTAACACCTACACCAGTAGTACTATTACCTTGTGGATCTAAGTCTACTAGTAAAGTCTTTTTTCCTAAAAGCCCTAGGGAAGCCGCTAAATTAATACTTGAAGTCGTTTTTCCAACTCCACCCTTTTGATTTACGAATGCTATTACCTTTCCCATATTTTCACCTTTTTCATTTTTCTTTTATATACATAAATAGTTTAACATATTTTTTTAAATAAATCTATATTAGAGATAATTAAAATTTATTTTGCAAATGGAAATATTAAGTGTCCTCACATTTCGTTACCTAAAATGTAAGTATTTTACATACCTAATAATATCATATTTGAACTTTTATAGTCAAACATTGCTCTTGGATAATTGTTTAACCAA
>CALVVM010000050.1 GCA_944363855.1 uncultured Bacilli bacterium | reverse complement strand
TATAACAATAATAGTTTATTATATCCAATAGTAGAAGAATATGTAAGTTACTTAAATACAAAATTAACAAATGCAACTGGTAGCTTGTTAACTTATAATCAAGCAAAAAACTTAGGTTGTGATAATTTTACAGGTAGTTGTTCATCAGCACCAAGTTGGGTTTATTCAACAAATTACTGGACTGGTTCTGTTTCCGTCTCTTACTACGTGTGGTATGTGCTCTCGCGTGGCGGCTTCAGCAGCATCAGCTATGACAACGACTTCAACTTAGGGGTTCGCCCGGTTATAACTATCTCAACAAGTGATATACAATAAAAGCTATTAATGAATTCTAGAAATTCTTTATCTCTGCTATTAACTTTAGTTAATAGCCCTTTCAAAAAATAGACACAATAAGTGTCTTTTTATTTTATTATTTTAAAAAGTGTAGTATAATTAGAATAGGTGATGTTCATGAAAATAATAAAAACTATGGATGGGAATGAAGCATGTGCTACAACATCATATATGTTTACTGAACTTGCAGGTATTTATCCAATAACACCTTCAAGTCCTATGGCAGAACATATGGATGAATGGAGTAGTAATAATAAGATTAATATATTTAATGATAAAGTTAAGGTAGTTGAAATGCAAAGTGAAGCAGGTGCTGCTGGATTTATACATGGTGCATTACAAAATGGTGTACTTGCTACAACTTTTACAGCTAGTCAAGGATTACTTTTAATGATACCAAATATGTATAAAATGGCTGGAGAAATGTTGCCATGTGTTATGCATGTTGCAGCGCGTTCTTTATCTACTCATGCTTTAAGTATATTTGGAGATCATCAAGATATATATGCAGCTCGTAGTACTGGTTTTTGTATGTTAGCATCTTCTTCAGTACAAGATAGTGCTTATTTAAGCGGCGTTGCTCATTTATCAGCTATAGAAGCAAGTTTACCTTTTATGCACTTCTTTGATGGTTTTAGAACAAGTCATGAAATAAATAAAATAGAAATGTTAGAGATTGATGATTATAAAAAATTATTAAATTATGATGCTTTAAATAAGTTTAGAAATAGAGCTTTAAATCCTAATAACCCTAATACTAGGGGAACTGCTGAAAATGATGATGTTTATTTTCAAGCTACTGAAGTAAGAAATGTATTCTATGATAAAGTACCTGATATTGTAAATAATTATATGGAAAAAATAAATAGTTTGGCTGGAACAAATTATAAACCATTTAATTATTATGGAAGTAAGAGTGCTACAAAAGTAATAGTTGCTATGGGATCTGTATGTGAAACTATAAAAGAATATATAGATTCAAGTAATGAAGAAATAGGTTTAATAGAAGTTCATTTATATAGACCATTTAGTGTTAAATACTTATTAGATGTATTACCAGTTAGTGTTAAAAATATTGCTGTACTTGATAGAACTAAAGAGTTTGGTTCTAATGGTGAACCATTATACTTAGATATCGTATCTAGTTTAAAAGATAAAGATATAAATATAGTAGGTGGTAGATATGGTTTATCTAGTAAGAATACAACACCCGCTCAAATTAAAGCAGTTTATGATATGTTAGATAATCCTAAAAATAACTTTGTTATAGGTATTGTTGATGATGTTACTAATTTAAGTTTAAATGTTGAAGATTACAACATAAAAACAAGTAAAGAAATACTTATCTATGGATATGGTTCTGATGGAATGGTAAGTGCTTCTAAGTCTATAATTAAATTAGTAGGTGATAATACTGATAAGTATGTACAAGGATATTTTCAATATGATTCTAAAAAAAGTGGTGGAGTAACTACTTCTCATTTAAGAATAAGTGATAATAAAATAAGAAGTACTTATACACTAGAAAATCCAGATATAGTAGTAGTATCTAAAGATAGTTATTTTAATGAATTTGAAATACTTAATAAAATAAGTGAAAATTCTATAATGATTATAAATACTACTAAGAGTGAAGAAGAATTAAAAAATAGTTTAAGTAATAAATTAAAAAATATACTTATTAAAAATAATACTAAAATATACACATTAAATGCTTATGATATAGCGAGTAAAGTAGGTCTTGGTAATAAAATTAGTATGATTATGGAATGTGCTATTCTTTACTTAACTGGTTTAATAGATTATAAGTTTGCTAAAGATGAATTAGTAAATTATATAAGAAATAAATTTAGTAAAAAAGGTGAAGATATAGTAAATGCTAATATAAATGCTTTAGATATGACAGAAAACAGTATCAAAGAAATAAAATTGGATTCTAATATAGATAATGTAGAGAATAGATATATGGATTTATATGAAGCAATGTTTAAAAGAGAAGGTAATAGTTTACCTACATCTGCATTCCTTTCTATGCCAAGTGGTATATTTAAACCAGGAACAACTAAATTAGAAGAAAAAAATATAAGTGAGATAGTCCCACATTATATAAGTGATAATTGTATTGAGTGTAATCAATGTGCATTTGTTTGTCCTCATTCAGTAATTAGACCTTATCTACTAGATGAAGAAGAGTATAATAAAGCGCCAGTTGAAATAAAAAATAGATGTAAAAAAGCTATGGGTTTAGAAGGTTATTACTTCACTATAGGGGTGAGTGTTAAAAATTGTACAGGTTGTGGACTTTGTGTTAAAACTTGTCCTGGAATGAAGGGTGAGAAAGCATTAACTTTTAATTCTTTAAGTGATGAGTTAAAAAATAAAGAACAAGAGATATTTAATTATTTAGAAAGAAACGTAAAAAATAAAAAGAAACATAATGAATCTACAATAAAAGGATTACAGTTTAATAAACCTAAATTTGAATATTGTGGAGCATGTGCTGGATGTGGAGAACCAACATATATTAAAATACTTACTCAACTTTATGGTGATAATTTAGTAATAGCTAATGCTACTGGATGTTCATCAATATATGGTGGATCTGCTCCATCAACTCCATATAGTATTCCATGGGCTTCATCATTATTTGAAGATAATGCTGAATATGGATACGGCATGCTTATAAGTAATAATTTAATTAGAAATAGAATTAAAAATATAATGGAAAATAATATGGATAATCCTAATAATGAATTATTTAAATCTTGGTTAGAAAATTATGATAACTATGAAATAACTAAAAATGTTTATGATAATTTAAATGATGATATTCCACAAGAATTAAAAGATTTAAAAGAATATATTCCATCTAGAAATTATTGGTGTATAGGTGGAGATGGATGGGCATATGATATAGGATTTAGTGGTATTGACCATGTACTTGCAAGTAATGATAACATTAATATATTAGTACTTGATACAGAAGTATATTCTAATACTGGTGGCCAATCAAGTAAATCAAGTAATGCTGGGTCAATTGCTTCATTTACTACAAGTGGTAAAAGGACATCTAAAAAAGATTTAGCTCGTATAGCTATGTCTTATAAAAATGCTTATGTAGCGCAAATCTCGTTAGGTGCTAATATGATGCAAGTAATTAAAACTTTAAAAGAAGCAAATGATTATCCAGGACCTTCTATAGTAATTGCTTACTCACCTTGTATATCACACGGTATAAAAGGTGGTATGGAAAATAGTGTAAGTATGGAAAAACTTGCTGTAGATTGTGGATATTTTCCAACTTTTAGAAGACATCCAATAAATGGATTTACACTAGATAGTAAAAAAGTAGATTTTGATAAGTTTGAGGAGTTCTTAAACTTACAAACTAGATATTCAATGCTTAATAAAGTAAATGATAATTCTAAAGAGTTATTAAAACAAACAAAAATGGATGCTATGGAAAGATATGAATACTATAGTAGTTTACAAAAGGTTGACAATTAGTTAACCTTTTTATTTGTATACTTACTATAGATGTGTTAAAATGAAAATAGGTGATATTGTGAAGTTTAATTTATTTAAAAATAAAAAGGATTTAGAATCTATGAGAACTAAATTGATAAAAGAATTAACCTATGGTCATGGATATAGTATATTAAGAAGTAGTAAAACTATATCTGAAGATAATCAGTTTATTCTCGAACTTGCTAAACAATATGATGAATATGGTTATATGAGTGAAGAGTTAGGTAGAGAACTTGATAAGTTGTTTGAAAATAAAGACTATGTTATAGGAATCCATCGTACGGGATATACTTATATGAATGAAGAAATGATTAATAATTTTTTTAACAAAGGGTTAATAAATAATGGGCATATCATGCAAGGTGGCATGAATGGTAGTTTAGATATAGAAAAAACAGTTACTATTTTTAAAGATTTGACAGTATTTAGTGGGCAATTAAAAGCTGCTCATGGTTATAAGGGTTCACAAGGATGTATTATTGTTAAAATACCTAAATCATATTTAGGAAAAAGCGATGGTTCAATAGAACCTATATATTATACAGATGATGGAGTAACTAAATTATTACCTGAATTTATCTATGGTTATGTTCCTGTAGATGGAGAAGGTAGATTAGGTGAAATTAATAGAAATCCTAAATATAAAGATGTACATTATTTGGAAAATCCCCATTTATTATATGATGACAGTGCAGTATACAAAGCAAATAAAGAAGGTATAAACTTACAAAAACAAGATTTAGCACCTATTTTAAAGTATCGAGTAATTGAAGATGCATATAAAGATACATTAAAAAAATATGGGAATTATCAAGCAGAACAAGCATTACTTCATTTAATAAATGAAAATGAAGTTAAATATTTTACAGGAAGAGAGAATAGAGAAAGATTAAGTAATTATATTATATATGGAGATATTTTAAGTATACTTTCTATTAATAATCCTAATATGAATAATAATGATGTTATCCAAACGTTTATAAATGATTGTAATGAATTAGAAAGAGAATCTAAGATAAGATAAAAATAAAACTTCAAAAAATTGAAGTTTTTTAAATTTATGCTTTTTTTGTAAAACTGTAATATAAAAAAATACAGTAATTAAAAAATTGTCTGCATGTTCTAAATTACTGTAAAAATAAAGTTGTAATTAAGCAAAAATTGTCTTTTGATATATTTTTTGAAGTGTGATAAAAGTATATTGAAAGGAGGTTTTTATGAAAAAAATTCTATTTATTTTTATAACTTTATTTGTTTTTATTCCGTTTTCAAAATCTTTAACTAAGTTTTCCTTAGGGGAAAGAGTACCTAATATGCACGTAGGAACTATTAGTAATCAAAATGTATCTTATAATGCAGTTCCATATATAATTAAAAGAAGTGATGGCGTATTTGTTTATTGTTTAGAACAACAACAAAAAGTTAATACAACTGATTATTATACCGAATACAATTATAATGATGAAAGATTTAATTTAACAGATGAACAAATAAATAGGATAAATACACTTGCTTATTATGGATACGGTTATAAAAATCATACTAGTGTGGAATGGTATGGAGTTACTCAATTTTTAATATGGAAAGAACTTGATTATAGGGATGTATTTTTTACAGATAAACCTTATGGTAATAGAATAGTTGCTTACAAAAATGAAATGACTGAAATAAGAGAATTAGTTAAGTTGCACAATACTTTACCAAGTTTTTCTAATGATAATTTTGTTTATACTGTGGGAACTACTTATAAAATAGAAGATTCAAATAATGTATTAAGTAATTATGATATTAAAGAATCTAATATAGATGTTGAGATTAAAGATAATACTCTATATATTAGTCCTAAAAAATCAGGTAATTATGAAATAACTTTTATAAGAAAGAGTCCTACAAACAGAAATTATATATTATATGAACATTCAGGTAACCAGCCACTTATTTACCCTGGAAGGATAAATGATATTGAGTTTAAAATAAACGTGCAAGTAAATAGTGGAAGTATTACTATTAATAATTTAGATAGTGAGAATAAAGATAGAATGTTTGCTAATTTAGAAGGTGCTGTTTATGGTGTTTATATTGAAGATGAGTTAATAACTACTATTACTACAGATATAAGTGGTATAGGGTATTTAGAAGAATTACCTTTAGGTAGTTATAAAGTTAAACAAATAAATCCTAGTCTAGGTTATAAATTAGATGATAAAATATATGAAATAGAAATAACAAATCAAAATAAAGATATTGTTATTGATTCATATAGTGAGATTATAAAAGGAAATATCATAATTAATAAATATTTTGGTAGTGAAGATGATTATAAGCTAGAAGATGGAGCAATATTTGATGTATATGATATAAATAATAATTTAATTGGAAATTATGAAAGTATAGATGGTATAGTAAATATTGAATTAGAATATGGAAAATATTATATAGATCAAATAAAAGGTATTGAAGGTCATAAACTAAACTCAAAAAAATATATAACTATAATAGAAGAAAAAGAATATATTATGGATTTTTATGATGAAATAATAATAGGTGACTTAACAATAAATAAATATTATGATGATAATTTAGAAGATGGAGCGGTATTTGAAATATATGATATGGCTAATAATTTAATAGGTACTTATGAAACTGAAAATGGAATAATAAATATAAAGTTAGAATATGGAGAATACTATGGTATTCAAAAAAGTGGAGTAGCTGGATATAACTTAGTTGATAAGTTTAATATATCTATAAAAGAAGAAAAAGAATATATAATAGATTTATATAGTGAAAAAGAAGAAGTTCTTATAGTAGAAGTTCCAGATACAAAAAAGTATGATTATAATAAATTTATTTCTATTATTTTAATAATAGTAGGTAGTTTATTTGTTATAAGATCAAAAAAGACTACTCATTAGTAGTCTTTTTAACATCATTCATAATAGGTAGTATTATAGGATATCTACCTGTTTTTTGATATATAAATGAAGCTAGATTAGTTATTAAATCATTTTTAATATCATTAAATATACAATTAACTTTTAATCTGTTATTTATTATATTGCTTGCTTCATCTTCTATTTCTTTTAATAATTCTAAGTTTTCTTGTATTAGTACAAATCCTCTTGTAGTTATATTTGGTGGCATAACTAGTTTTTTATGTTGAGTATCTATATTAGCAATAACAACAACTATACCATCATTAGACATTATTTTTCTTTCTCTCATAACTACATTACCAATTTCACCAATACGATTACCATCTACATATACATCTCCTGCTTGAATAGGCTTATCTTTTTTAATAACACCTTTTCTTAGAGATAAAACATCTCCATTTTCAAGAATAAATGTATTTTCTTTAGGCATACCGCATTCAATAGCTAAATCAGCATGACTTTTAAGCATTCTGTGTTCACCGTGGAATGGCATAAAATATTTTGGTTTAATAAGTCTTAACATAAGTTTTAATTCTTCTTTATTACCATGCCCTGATGTATGAACATCATTAAGTGATGTATTAGTATAAACTTTAACACCTTGTAAATATAGTTTGTTTATTATTCTTGAAATACTTAAAGCATTACCTGGAATAGCAGATGATGAGAAAATAACAACGTCATCATCTTGAAGTTTAATTTGTCTATGTGAGTTATTAGCTATACGAGATAGGGCAGCAAGTGGTTCACCTTGAGAACCTGTACAAAGTAAGCATACTTCGTTAGGTGGTAGATTATTTGCTTCTTCTGGAGTAACAAATATTTCTTTGTGTTTTATATATCCAGAGTTTAAAGATATCTCAATATTATTTTCCATACTTCTGCCGAATATAGCGACTTTTCTATTATTTCTTTTACAAGTATCTATTATATGTTTTAATCTATAAATATTAGAAGCAAATGTAGCTATTATAATTCTTGAATCATGCTTCATAAATATATGGGATAGGGCAGCATCTACTTTAGATTCACTTGTACTCATACCTTCATTTAATGCATTTGTACTATCACTAAGTAAAAGCGATACACCACGTGTTCCAATACTTGCCATTTTATGAATATTGGCCATAGGTCCGATAGGTGTTAAGTCAAACTTGAAGTCTCCGGTTGTAACTATAGTTCCATTTGGAGTATGAACTATTATTCCATGAGAATCTGGAATAGAGTGAGTAGTTCTAACAAACTCAACAGTCATTGTTTTAAACTTAACTTTAGTATTTTCATCATAAACAAATACATTTTTATAATTTATATTTCTTTCTGCTAACTTTTTTCTTATAAGTCCTGCTGCTTGATTAGGACAGTATATAGCAGGTACATTTACTGCTTGTAATAAAAATGGTATACCACCTATATGATCTTCGTGACCATGTGTTATAAATAAAGCTTTAATTTTACTTTCATTTTTCTTAAGAAAAGTAAAATCAGGAATGATATAATCTACACCTGGCATATCATCTGATGGAAAAGTAATACCAACATCAGTAATAATAAGTTCATTACCTGTCATAATACAATACATATTTTTTCCAACTTCACCAAGTCCACCTAAAGCAAACACTTTTGTGTCATTTGTATTATTTATAAGTTTCAAAATTAACCTCCTTTCTCTAAGATATTTGACTATATAATTATACTATTAAATTAAAAAATTGTCTAGTCAAAGAAAAAAAGACCGAAGCCTTTTTATCTGTTGTAGAATTCAACTATTAGTGATTCGTTAATTTCACCATTTAATTCAGATCTTTCTGGATATCTAACGAAAGTAGCAACCATTTTAGCTTCATCGTAAGTAACGAAATCAACTCTTTTACTTAAAGCTTCTAATGAAGATTTAACGATTGCTAATTCTTTATCAGATTCTTTAATAGCGATTACGTCACCTGGTTTACATCTGTAAGAAGGGATATCAACTTTTTTACCATTAACAGTAATATGTCCGTGGTTAACTAATTGTCTAGCACCTCTTCTTGTAGTAGCAAATCCAGTACGATATACTAAGTTATCTAATCTACTTTCTAGTAATTTGAATAAGTTTTCACCATGAACACCTTTCATTTTACCAGCATCTTCAAAAGTCTTTTTGAATTGTTTTTCGTTTAATCCGTACATAAATCTAACTTTTTGTTTTTCTTGTAATTGAACACCGTAGTTAGATAATTTTTTAGCTCTCTTAGAACCATGAGCACCTGGAGCATAAGGCTTTCTAGCTAATTCTTCTCCAGTTTCTAATGTTGAGAAACCTAAACGACGACTTATACGATAATTTGATTTAGTGTATCTTGCCATACATATCTCCTTTCTTTACGAAAAGACCATTTTTGCCTAATTATAGGGAGTTTGTTTTAATATTTTCACTAATAAGCACTTAGTTACTAATAATCCATTTGGAACAAACACATTATAAAAATCAAAAATTGCTTTAATTCGCAAGTCTAATTATATAATTAAATGTATGATTTGTCAAGTAAAATATGATTAAAAGAGTAAAGAATGAAAGTTTTGAGAAATGTGTATATTTTTATTGCGAATGTACATTCGATTTGATATAATGTTTTTTAGAAAAAAAGATATGAAAGAGAGATGATTTAAAATAAAAAATATAAAGGAGATGATATAATGCAAGAAAGCAAATTAAAGACTATAACTAATCTTTTTGAAGGAAGAGAAGTTAGAAGTATGTGGGATGCAGAAATAGAAATTACTATTTTTGTGTCGTAGATGTTATAGCTGTATTAACAGACAGTCCTAGGCCAAGAAAATATTGGAATGCTTTAAAAGTTAAACTTTTAGAAGAAGGAAGTCAGTTGTCCTCAAATTTGGGACAACTGAAATTAAAGTCCAAAGACGGTAAATATTATAAGACAGATGTATTAGATACAGAAGGAATATTTAGACTTATAGAGTCAGTTCCAAGTAAGAAGGCTGAACCTTTTAAACTATGGCTTGCTAAGCTAGGTAGACAAGAAGTAGATAATGTATTTGATCCATCAAAAGGAATAGATAAAATGATAGATTATTATACAAGAAAAGGATATAGTTTAGATTGGATAGAAGGAAGAATAAAAGCAATAATAAATAGAAAGAAATTAACAAATACTTGGAAGGAACAAGGTATAGAAGAAAATAAAGAATATGCAATATTAACAAATGAAATCTATAAAACTTGGTCAGGTATGGATGCTAAAGAATATAAAGAGTATAAAGGAATAAGAAAAGAGTTTCTAAGAGATAATATGACAGATATAGAAGTGTTACTTACTGATTTAGGTGAATTTGCTACAAGGAAATTAACTAAAAAACATAAACCATCTAATTTAGAAGAGAATAAAAAACTTGCTAAAAAGGGTGGTAATATTGCTAAGAATACTAGAAATGATTTAGAAAAAGAATTAGAAACAAATGTAATAGAAAGAACCAATAATTTAGATATAAAATATTTAAAGTAATATTGACTTTGATTGTTGTTTTAATATAAAATTGTTTTAGGAGGTTTTAGATATGACAAAATGGGACAAAGATTATTTGGAATTATGTAAAAAAATATTAACAAGTGGAACAGAAGTAGAAAATAGAACTGGTATAAATACAATAAAAGTACCTAGTCATCATTTCCACTTTGATTTAAGTGAAGAATTTCCAATATTACAAACAAAACAATTATTTTTTAAGAATGCAATTACAGAAATACTTTGGATATATCAAGCACAAAGTAATGATGTAAGATGGTTACACGAAAGAAATAATCATGTATGGGATGAATGGATGGTAGATCCTGATGGTATTTATAGAACATATAAAAATGGTGATGGAGAAAAAATATTAACATCCGAAAAAGAATTTGGAAAAGATTTTGCTTATACAATAGGTACAGCATATGGTTGGATTGTAAATAAATATAAATTAACAGATCAATTATTAAATGCTTTAAAAAATAATCCAACAGATAGAAGACTTATTATGTCTTTGTGGCAAAACGAATGGTTAAACACAGCAGTTTTACCATCTTGTGTATGGTCTAGTGAATGGGATGTAACAAATGGTAAATTAAATGCTTGGGTACACCAAAGAAGTTGTGACGTTCCTTTAGGACTTCCTTTCAACGTAACTCAGTATGCAACACTTTTAACATTACTTGCTAAATCAAGTGGGTTAGAACCTGGAACTCTTGATTGGTCTATTAAAGATGCTCATATATATGTAAATCAAGTTGATGGTATAAAAGAACAATTAAGAAAAGGTGAAATACTTTCTGAATTAGAAAATGATAGTATAAGTTTTCTAAAAGAAGTAAAAGAAACTTTATTAAATACAACTTATGAAGAAAAAGAAAAAGAAGATTTCTTAAAAGCAATCGATATACTTTTATCAGAAGAAAAACCTTATCTATGGGTTAATCCAGAAATAAAAGATTTCTATGATTATGATAATTCAAGAGAATTAAAAGATATAAAAGTAAAAGAATATAAACATATGGGAAAAATTAAATTCCCTATAGCGCAGTAGGTGGTAGAATGGATATAAATATAATAGCTGCAATTGGAAAAAATAATGAACTTGGAAAAAATAATGATTTAGTTTGGAGACTAAAAGGAGATATGAAGTTTTTTAGAGATACTACAATGGGACATTCTATTGTTATGGGAAGAAAAACTTTTGAATCGTTACCTAAAATATTACCAGGAAGAAAACATATCGTTATAAGTACAAATGAAATAAAAAATGATGAAATAGAACTTTATAAAAGTATTAGAGAGTTTTTGGTAAAATATCAAAATGTTGAAGAAGATATATTTATAATAGGTGGAGCATCTATTTATAAACAATTTATTGATTTAGCTAGCAAATTATACTTAACAGAAATAGATGCAAGTGATAAAGATGCAGATGTGTATTTTCCAGAATTTAATAAAGAAGAATGGGAAAGAGAAGAAATAGCTTCTAATGAAGATAATTCAATAAATTATAAGCATGTATTATATAAAAAGAAAAAATAATTTTTTCTTTTTTTGTAAAACAAAAACCATAGTTTATAGTATTTTCTTTTTTTCACTAATGTTACTAGAACTAAAATACATCTATGGTATAGTATTTCTTGAATAACAAAATTCAAGAGGAATAGCACTTGTTTCCTTAAGCCATTCTTTACACACCTTAGTAGCATAAAACTAGGTTGTTTAAGGAAGCTGGGCGGACACCATTGTTGTTGTCATTGTTCACGTTGCCGTTATAGTTCACATTCCACGCATTGTTAGAGTTGTCGGCATTAGGGGAAATAACAATCTAAAAAAACTGGCATACACTTAGCACTAACCCTATGTTTAAATTTTATAATAATGTTTAATAATTGTCAATATAGATAACACCATAATTAAGTTTCACGTGAATTTTTATTTGGATTTCAGTTTCAAAATCTAAAACTGAAATCCAAATAAAAATTCACGTAATTGTTTTTTCCAGAAAAAAACATTGTCGAAAAAAAATTAGTGTGCTATAATTATAATAGGTGATTGTAATGGATAATTTAACACTCATAATGTTAACACTATTCCTAATATGTGCAGGCCTTATAATAGGTATATTAAACTTTGTACAAAGTAGAAAAAATAAAAAGTTTAAAAAAACATTAGAACAATTAGAGATAGAAAAAAATAAACTTGCTACATCTCCAATAGTTCCAGAACTTGCTAAAGTAGAAAGTTTTTTAAATAATGATAAATTAAAAGCACTCTATGATGAATGGTCTACTAGATTAAAACAAATAAAAGAAGTACAAATTCCAAAATTATCAGATATGATTTTAGATGCAGAGTATTCTTTATCACAAATGGATTATAAGAGTACTATGTATAAGATTGCTAAACTAGAAATGGAACTTTATAAAGTTCGTACTAATTCAGATTTCTTATTTGGGGAAATAAAAGATTTAACATCTAGTGAAGAAAGAAGTAGAACAGTTATAACTGGATATAAAGCTCGTTATAGAACTTTGTACCACAAATTTACAGAAGCAAAAGTAGAATATGGACAGTTTGCTGAAGTAATAAATACTCAATTTGAAGTAATTGCTAAAAGATTTGAAGATTTTGAATCTATAATGGATAACAATGAATATACAGAAGTAGATAAGATTTTAAATATTATAGATGAACTACTTAATCACATGAATGTAGTTATAGAAGAAGTTCCATCTATAGTAATTATGACAGATAATGTTATTCCTAAAAATGTTAAAGAAGTGGAAGAAATATATCAATCAATGTTAAAAGAAGGTTATCCACTTGATTATTTAAATGTAGAATATAACTTAAAAGAAATAAATAGTAAAGTAGAAGAAATAATCGAAAGAACTAAAAAATTAGATATGAATCAAAGTTTACTAGAATTAAAAGTTTTAGTTGAATACTTTGATGATATCTTTAAAGATTTTGAAAATGAAAAGATAGATAGAAGAACTTATGAAGATAAACTTTTATCATTTAGTACCAAATTAACTAAGATAAATAGTGTAGTAGATGATATATATAATCAAATAGAAGAAGTAAGAAATATATATAATTTAAAAGATGAAGATATTGGTATATTAAATGAAATAAGAGATGAAATAAATAACTTAAATACTAATTATAAAGTATTACAAGATCATACTAATTTTAATAATTCATTTGCTTATTCTAAATTAGTTAAAGAAGTAGAAGGACTTTCTAATAATTTATCTCATACTGAAGAAAAATTAGATATGTTACTAAATATAATTGGAAGTATGCATGATGATGAAGTTAGGGCTCGTCAACAATTAGAAGAAATTAAGATGGTATTAAAAGATTCTAAATTACAAATGAGAGATTATAAGTTACCAGTAATACCTGATTATTACTATGTTGAACTTAATGAAGCAAATACAGCTATTAGAGAAATAGTAAAAGAGTTAGATAAAAAACCTATTACTATTGAAGTATTAAATACAAGGGTTGATACAGCTCGTGATTTAGTTTTAAAATTATATACTAAGACTAAAGATTTAATGAAGAATGCTATGTTTGCTGAAAAAGCAATTGTATATGGAAATAGATATAGAAGTAGTCATAGTGAACTTAATAATCATTTAACTATATCTGAAAAATTATTCTATAAAGGTGAATATAAAAAATCATTTGAATTAACAGTAAATGTTTTAAATAAAATAGAACCTGGAATATATAATAAAATACTAAATTTATACAGTTCTAAAGAAAAGTAAAAAAAGTATTCACAAATATTAAAAAATATGTTAAACTAAAATACATAAAGACAAAGACTGTGATTAGGACACGATTGTTAACCAATAGTTTTAAAGAGAGTTTACGGTAGGTGTGAGTAAACAAACAAGTTAATAATTACTACCTAGGAGTTGTTATCGAAAGATACACCGGATAAAACCGTTATTTAAATTAAGGTATAAATTAGGATGGTACCGCGACATCTATTCGCTCCTTTGAGGGATAGATGTTTTTTGTTTGGGGGATTTATATGGATTCATTAAAGATTAGTTTAAGTAAGTTTTTTGAAACTTATACTAGTAAAATAAACATAAAGAAATTAGTTTCTATGTTTAAAATACAACCTGAAAATTATAATATACTTATTGATGCGTTATATGAATTAGAAAAAGATGGAAAAATAATAGGAGATAATGATGGTAATTATACACACATATCTAAAGAATATTATTTAAAGGAAGGTATAATTCAAAAATCATCTAAAAATAAATTTTATATAAATCTAGGTAGTGGAGTAATTATAAATATCCCAAATAAAAATTTGAATGGCGCTAAAGAAAATGATTTGGTTTTTGTTAGTTTAAAAAAAGGTGAAAAGCATATTAAACAACAAATAGGTACTGTTGTTAGAATAGTAGAAACATCAACTATACAAGATATACAATCATTTAATAAAGCAGTAGTAAAAAAAGATTATACAAGAAATTATTATTATATAAGAATAAATGATAATGTTATATATATTCCTGACAAAGAATTAAATAAGGCTTATCCAGGAGATTTAGTCACGGTTCAAATAACTGATAATAAAATGGCTAAAGTAGTAGATATAATAAAAAGAAATAATAATGAACACGTATTTGAATATAAAGAAATAAATGGAGAAAAAAGATTTACTCCTATAGGAACGACTCATTTTGATATTGATTTAAAAACGAATGAAACGTTTGAGATAGGAGATAGAATCTTAGTAGATTTAGACTCAGATAATAAAGCAACATTCATTAAAAGAATGGATAACTCTGAAGGTTTAAACTCTTATATAAAAGCATTATTTTGTGATTCTGGATTTAATTATGAATTCAGTGAAAAATCTAAAAAAGAAGTAGAAAATATAACTGGCATAATTAGTAAAGAAGAAGAGTTAAGAAGAGTAGATTTAAGAGACTTAGAGACATTTACTATAGATGGATGTAGAGCAAAAGATTTAGATGATGCTGTATCTTTAGAATTTAAAGACAATAAATATTATCTTTATGTACATATAGCAGATGTAACACACTATGTTAAATATGGTTCCGCACTTTTTAAAGATGCATGCCTTAAATCAACAAGTGTATATCCTGCTAATACAGTATTTGCTATGTTACCAAAAGAACTTTCTAATGGAGTTTGTTCTTTAAATCCTAATGAAGATAAATTAACTAAAACATGTAAAATAGAGTTTGATTTAGAAGGCAATGTTTTAGATTTTCAAGTATTCAATAGTATAATTAACAGTAATAAAAGAATGACATATGGTAAAGTTAATGATATTTTAACTAAAAATATTGTTGATGAAGAATATATTCCATATGAAAATACTTTAAAAATGATGAACACTTTATCTAATCTATTGCAACAAAAAAAGATAGATCGTGGTTTTATACTTTTTGATAGTGTATCAAAAGAGTTTGAATTTGATAAACATGGAGAAATTGAAAGTATAAGTGATTATCATAGAGGCCCAGCAGAATACTTAATAGAAAACTTTATGCTTATAACAAATGAATTAGTAACATCACTTGCTTACTGTTATCAGTTACCATTCGCATTTAGAAATCATGAAGGGCCAACAATAGATCAAATTAGTAAACTAAGAAGTAATTTAAAAGAATATAAGAAATTTGTTAATACTATAAGAAATATAACAAACCCTAAAATGCTTCAAAAAATATTATTAAATCTTTGTAAAGATAAAGAAACATCAGAAGCAACATATTTTTCTAAAATAGTTCTTAGATGTATGAATAGAGCTTTTTATGAGTCAAATAATCGTGGCCATTATGCACTTGCTCTTGATTATTATGGCACATTCACATCTCCAATAAGAAGATTTCCTGATTTATTAAATCATTTAATGATAGAAAAAATAATTACTGGAGATATGGAAGATTTAGAAAAGTATAGAGAAGAATATAAAAATATGTGTGTTCACTGTAATGAGATGCAAATAGCTTCTGAAAAGTTTGAACTACACATAGAAGATATGCTTATGAGAAAATATATATCAAAGTTTATTGGTGAAGAATTAGATGCTAAGATAGAATTTATTTCTCATCACGTTATAGGTATTAAAACAACCAATAATATTTGTGGATATATAGAACTACCAAAAAATAGTTTTGATGGTCATAAAGTTATAATAAATGAAACTATTTATGAAGTAGGAGACAAAGTTAAAGTTACTTTAGATGGTATGAAACCTAATAGTGATGAAATATTATTTACAATAAAAGAAAAAGTAAAAGTTTTAAGTAAAAGAAAGAAGGTATAAAATGATAAATATTAAAGAAAATGAAAAATTAAATATATTAAATCATAGTTGTGCACATTTACTAGCTCACGCCCTAAAACATTTATATCCAAATGCTAAATTTTGGGTAGGACCTGTTGTAGAAAGTGGATTCTATTACGATGTTGACTTAGGAGATCAAGTTCTTACTGAAGAAGATTTACCTTTAATAGAAAAAGAAATGAAAAAGATAGCTAAATCAGATAAACTAATTAAAAGAATAGAACTTTCTAAAGAAGAAGCAAAAGAAATGTTTAAAGATGATTTATATAAACTTGATTTAATTGAAAGAATGGACGAAGAAGAAACTATAATATCAGCTTATAAACAAGATGATTTTATAGATCTTTGTAGAGGTCCACATATGCCTACAACTAAATCAATGAAGTATTTTAAACTAATTAAGTTTAGTGGAGCTTACTGGAAGGGTGATGCTAAAAATAAAATGCTTCAAAGAATATATGGTGTATGTTTTGAAAATGAAGAAGATTTAAATGATTATTTAAATGAATTAGAAGAAGCAAAATTAAGAGATCATAGAAAAATAGGTAAAGATCTAAGTATATTTATGTCTCATGATTTAGTAGGTAAAGGTATGCCTTTATGGTTACCAAATGGTGCTACTATAAGAAAACAATTAGAAAATTACATATATGAAAAAGAAAGAAATATGGGATATTATCACGTATACACTCCTTGTGTAGGTACAGTTGATTTATATAAAACATCTGGACACTGGGATCACTATAAAGAAAATATGTTCCCATCTATGAAAGTAGATGAAGAAGAATTCGTTCTTCGTCCTATGAACTGTCCACATCATATGTTAGTATATGGTAATGAATTACACTCTTATAGAGATTTACCAATAAGAATAGGTGAGTTTGCTACTGACTTTAGATATGAAGCAAGTGGTGCTGTTAAAGGATTAGAACGTGTTAGATGTATGTGTCAAAATGATGCACATCTATTTGTAAGACCTGATCAAATAGGAGAAGAATTTAAAAAAGTTGTTTCCTTAATACTTGATGTATATAAAGATTTTGGATTAAAAGAATATAAGTTTAGATTATCACTTAGGGATCCAGAAGATAAAGAAAAATATTTTGATGATGATGATATGTGGAATGAAGCAGAAGCTAAGTTAAGAGAAGTATTAAATGAACTTGGTGTTGAATACTTCGAAGCAATAGGTGAAGCAGCATTCTATGGACCAAAACTAGATGTAGAAGTTAAACCTGCAGTAGGACCTGAAGTAACACTTTCTACTTGCCAATTAGACTTCTTACTTCCAAGAAAATTTGAATTAACTTACGTAGATAGTGATGGTTCTAAAAAGACTCCAGTAGTTTTACATAGAGCAATCTTTGGTACATTTGATAGATTTACTGCATTCATACTTGAAGAAACAAAAGGAGTACTTCCAGTATGGTTAGCTCCAATTCAACTTAATGTAATACCAGTAAATAATCAATATCACTTAGAATATGCTAATGAAGTTTTTGAAGAATTAAAACAAAATGGATTTAGAGTAGAACTTGATGATAGAGAAGAAAAACTTGGATATAAAATGAGAGAATCAGTAATGAAAAAAATACCATATTCTATAATACTAGGACAAAAAGAAGTAGATAATAAAAATATAAGTTATAGAATTCATGGTAGTGAAGAAACTATAACTGTTTCTAAAGAAGATTTTATTAAATTAATAAATGATAAAATAAAAAATAGAGAGGTTTAAAAAATAACCTCTTTTAATGTGCAAAAAAATAACATTTAAGTTTTTAAACTTAAATGTCTATCACTCAACATCTTAGCAATAATAAACGATGCAAGAAAAGAAAGTAATGAAAGAAGTGTTGAGTTATATGCTTCAGCTGTAAGAAATGCAATAGCTTCATATCAATTAACATATTCATTATAACAAAGATTTTATTACTTGTCAAGTATAAATATAAACATGTTAATCCTTTTTTAAAATGTCACCATATCTTTAGTTAAAATGTCACCACTAAGTTTTATAATTTCTTTATAAGCAAATCATTGATAATAGGCAGTAATAACTCGTCATACTTGCTGTAATAT